>JAYEKR010000056.1:0-5111 GCA_034661115.1 Thermodesulfobacteriota bacterium
GGTCGAAGCTGATAAATAAAACGGCCAACTAGTCAATCCAGCGGACTCGCTACGCTCACCGCTGATCTTGTCTGGTTCCGCCACTTAGAAAATATTTATAGCTTCTTGACATATAAACAAAGCACGTGTATTATACGTGTAATTTCTGAGAAGGTGTTTGTGATGCAAAGGAAACTTACATTGACCATAGACGAGGAGGTCTATAACGGCTTACGGGCAGTTATTGGACCACGAAAAATAAGTCGTTTTATCCAAGAGTTAGTTCGCCCGCATGTTGTCAAAAATGATATATATGCTGCATATAAAGAGATGTCTACTGATCAGATCCGGGAATCCGAGGCCCTTGAGTGGGCCGAAGGCACATTCGGAGATATAGATAATGAAAAGAGGTGATGTTTGGTGGATTAATTTTGACCCTTCCATCGGTGGTGAAATTCAAAAGCAACGACCGGCTGTTATCGTAAGCAATGATGCTGTTAACCAGTTCCTTAATAGAGTACAAGTCGTGCCCCTGACGAGTAGTGTCAGTAAACTCTACCCAAGCGAAACATATGTAACGTTTCGTGGGAAAAAGGCCAAAGCTATGGCCGATCAGCTTACAACGGTGAACAAGAAGCGGCTAATCAATCCGGCAGGATCGATTTCCTCCACTGAGATGGAGGGTATAGGCCGAGCTATCACGATCCAGCTGGATATTTAAGGCAGAACCTGTCAGTCCACCTGACCGGTATTCCTCTGCGCTCCACACCTGCAAGTGAGAAATACGTTCGGCAAAAATAGGACTTGACTACGTATGCATAATCGTTATCTTTTATGCATACGTAGGTGCTATCATGAGAACCACTTTGGACTTACCCGAAGGATTGCTGAACGAAGCCATGAAAACTACACATATCGAAACCAAAACCAAGGTAATCATTACCGCTTTGGAGGAATTGATTCGTAAAAACAGGATTTCTGGTATCAAAAAATTTAAGGGCAAAGTCGATCTGGATATTGATATGGATCTCCTGCGGGGCCGAGAATGCAGACCTTAGTAGATAGCTCTGTTTGGATCGACTATTTTCGAGGCGGTGGCAATTCGGACGAATTGGATTTCTATATTGATGAGGATTTGGTTGTGATAAACGACCTGATTCTGGCTGAACTTGTTCCATATCTCAAATTGCAGAATCAACGTAAATTGATTGGCCTTCTTAATTCTGTCTCTAGATTGGATATGAAAGTAGATTGGGAACAGATCATTGAGTATCAGCATAAGTGTTTGAAAAAGGGGATCAATGGGATTGGAACTCCTGATCTACTCATCGCTCAGAACGCCATACAAAATCATTGCGAAACCTTCTCCTTGGACAATCACTTCAAACTCATGGAAAAAGCTATCAAGCTAAATTTGTCCAAATGATCAGGAGCCGGACAAAAAATTGCAGCGGATGGCTTGGTGTCTGCGCCGCCATACCACAGCTGAATTCTGACGTTCAATAATGTGCCGCATAACCGGAATATGGACTGACCAAAACCCTGAGAGATTGTCTTGCAGGTGTGAAGAAATGCGGGACACGCTTACCCAGGGCGGGCCGGATGATGCCGGGCTGTTTTGCGATAGAGCCGCCGGGCTGGCTCTGGGGCATCGCAGGCTTTCTATTATCGACCTTACAAAAACCGGGCACCAGCCCATGACAATGCCGGATCACCAATATACCATCTGCTACAATGGAGAGGTCTACAACTACCGGGAAATCAGAAAAGACCTCACATCACACGGGGTCCGGTTCAGGGGCTCCTCGGATACCGAGGTTGTGCTCAATGCCTTTGCCCTGTGGGGACCGGAATGTGTAGAGAGATTCAATGGAATGTTTGCCTTTGCCCTATGGGATTCCTCTGAAAAGGCCTTATATCTCTTCAGGGACCGCATGGGAGTAAAGCCATTATACTATTACAATAAAAATGGGACATTTGCCTTTGCATCGGAACTCAAGGCGCTCCATGCAGGCCTTGGCAAAAAAATGGGGATTGATGAAACAGCACTGGGCGAATTCTTCCACTATGGGTACATATCTGCACCGAGATCCATCTATAAACATACGTATAAGCTCGAGCCCGGCTGTTGGATCAGGGTTTCATCTGACCATACAATTGAAAAACACCGGTACTGGTCATATCCCCGGACCAGCGAACGACCGTTCATATCAGATAATGAGGAGGCCCTGACAGACCGGCTCGAAGAGATCATGGTTGATGCCTTTAAAAAACGGCTTATCGCAGATGTGCCTGTTGGGGTCTTTCTTTCCGGCGGCATAGATTCTTCACTTGTCACCGCCATCCTGGCAAAACACACCAAGACCCCGATCAAGACCTTCACCATCGGGTTCAACGAAAAAAATTATGACGAATCCCGCTGGGCGCGTAAAATCGCAGATCATCTCAAAACCGAGCACACCGAACAGATTGTCACACCGGAACATGCAAGAGAGATCCTGCCCTTGTGGCCCGAGATCTATGACGAGCCTTTCGGGGATATCTCCGGTATCCCCACAACCATTGTTTCACGCATGACCCGTGAACACGTCAAGGTCAGCCTCTCGGCCGACGGCGGGGATGAGCTCTTTTGCGGTTATCACCGTTATTGGGTCATGCAGCGCCTGCAAGAGAGATTACAGCACCTGCCTCCAGCATTAGTCAGGGCTGGCGGCAATCTCGTCGGCCTGATCGGCGCGGATAATGTCGCCACCATGTCTCAGATCATCCCACGCCTTCGCCTTCCTGCCATAAAGGACCGCTTCCGCAAGCTCCAGGCGGTCTTAGAAGGATGGAACGGCAGCGCGGCTTCATCCTATCCCTTTGCCGTAGGCTACTGGCTGCCAGATGAAATTAAAGAGCTGACCGGCTGCTATAGTGATCCCAGGCCGGGTCTTGCCACATCCGGAGTCAACTCGGGTGGTCTGGTTGACGCCATGATGCTATGGGATACGCAGCATTACCTGAGCAATGACATCCTCACAAAGGTGGACAGAGCCACCATGTCCTGTGGCCTGGAGGGCCGCGACCCCTTTCTGGACCATAGAATCGCTGAATTTGCATGGGGTCTGCCCATGCAAATGAAATTTCATAATGGGGATATGAAATATATCCTCAAAAAACTGCTCGGGCGTTATCTCCCTCAAAAACTTTTTGACCGGCCCAAGCAGGGTTTTGCTATCCCCATCTATGACTGGCTGCATGATGACCTCATGCACATGGTGGATACATACCTGAACCCGGATGCCCTGAGAGACCAGGTATATATAGACCCGGATTGCGCGGCCAGAACGGTCTCTGCCTTCAAACACAAAAACGGCTCTGTGGCAGTGGACCGAATCTGGCTGCTGCTGGTGTTCATGATGTGGCGGGACAGATACGGTTTATAGATCCGGTTTATAGATACGGCCGGAATAAAGCAATATGACTATGAAAAAAATTAAAATCCTCCATCTCATCTCCACCCTGGATACAGGCGGGGCAGAGCAGAACCTGCTTCGGCTTGTATGTGCAATGGACAATGCGCGTTTTAAAAATATTATTGTATCCATGACAGATATAGGGCCTGTCGGGGAAAAAATACAGGGGTGCAACTGCAATGTGCATGCCCTTAATATGAAAAAGGGGCTGCCCGACCCGCGAGGCATCTATCGTCTGTATGGGCTTGTCAGGCAATATGACCCGGATATCATCCAATCCTGGATGTACCATGCAAATCTCCTGGGCCTGGCCTTTGGTTTCAGACGACCAAATATCTGGAATATCCGCTGTTCCAACATGGACCTCGAAAAATACGGCCCGGTCTACCGCTGGACGGTCAAGGCCGGGGCACTGCTTTCGCGCCTGCCCGAGAGGGTTGTCGTCAACTCTTATGCCGGTAAAGACTGGCATGCAAATATCGGTTATCGTCCAAAAAAGTGGGAGATCATCCCAAACGGTTTTGATACAAAAATCTTCAGGCCCGACCCAGAGGCCAGGAAACAGGTCAGGGATGGACTGGCTATACCCCAGAATGCCTTTGTGATCGGATTGATCGCACGCCTTGATCCCATGAAGGGGCACAAAACCTTTTTTGATGCCGCAAACAGGTGTTTAAAGGCATATCCTGACACGCATTTTATCCTTGCAGGCCGTGGCATAAGGGCCTCCAATCCGGTCATGGACCAGTATTTAAGGAAAACAATATGCCCTGAAAGGTTTCATCTCCTGGGCGAAACAAACGCAATCCCGGCCATTGATTCGGCCCTGGATTGCGCCACCTCTTCTTCTTATTATGGAGAGGGGCTGCCCAATGCCATTGGAGAGGCCATGGCAACGGGTGTGCCCTGCATTGTCACGGATGCAGGGGATTCCCGGCGCATGGTCAAAGAGACAGGGTTTGTGGTCCCGCCTTTTGACCCTGAAGGGCTGAACCGGGCCTGGCAACACCTCATCACGGCAGGAGAGCAGGAATGTCAACGCCTGGGTATGCTGGCCCGCAGACGCATCATTGATCTGTATGACATACAGGCCATGCTCAGGGATTATACACACCTGTACCAGGGGATCAGCGACAATGACTGCAGGTCTCATCCATAATTTCCTGCGTCCGCCACACCATAAAAACAAATACAAAAATTGTCACGCACTAAACCTGTCCAGACAGAAAAAGGGGGCCATAAGACATCTGAAGAACTGGATTCCCGCCTTCGCCTGTCTGCGTGCGACGCACTTCGCAGGCGGGAATGACAATTGCTTAAATAGCACGGCATAGTTGCAAGGGCATTGCAACTATGCCGGCACCTTGTGTGATATCCCGTCCGGCACCTTGTGTGATATCCCTTCCGGCACCTTGTGTGATATCCCTTCCATCACCTTGTGTGATATCCCTTCCATGGATCATCCGGGCGGCAGCAGGGCCCGGTAGGCTGTATCTGCAGCCTTTACCGGATCGCTCGCCCGCATGATCTGGTCCATGAGGTGGCTGCCCACGATCACGCCGTCTGCAATACATAGAAGGTCCCTGACCTGACTGGCAGTGGAGACACCAAAACCCACACACACAGGTAGATCAGTCATGGCCTTGATGGTCTTCACCTGTCCATGCACCTCTT
>JAYEKR010000057.1:0-5060 GCA_034661115.1 Thermodesulfobacteriota bacterium
AGATAATTCACGTTTCTGGACCCCCGCCTTCGCGGGGGTGACGCGGAAAGCACGTTCCGTGAACGGTTACCCCCTTAGAAAGTTTTGATACCCCGTAGCTTGCTGCGGGGTAGTTCATTCTTTTTCTTCCTGGCTGATCTGCAGCTTTATCGGTCTGTCATCCAGGTGAATGTCGGTCTGCGGGAAGGAGATTACAATGCCGGCCTGGGCAAACAGCCGGTCTATGATGAAACGGACATCACTTTTGGTCATCCAGGAGTCTTTGAAAAGGCTCCAGAAATAGAGGTTAAAGATAAGTGCATTGTCACCGAATGAGTTGAAGTATATATATGGTGGCGGGTTCTTTAGGATTTTGTCGTGTTTTTGCGCAGCCTCGGTCATCAGGCGCGAGACTTGGCGCGTATCCGATCCATAGGCCACACCCACTTCCACCCTGGACCGGACAATTTGGTCATTCAGTGTCCAGTTGACTATGTTTTTTTCCAGGAAACTGCTGTTGGGTACTATTATCTGGATATTGTCAAAGGTGCGTATATGTGTGCACCGTGCCCCGATCTTCTCGATTTTGCCGAAATTGCCTTCTATCTCGACGATGTCATCGATTTTGATGGGTTGTTCTATCAGGATAATAAAACCGCTGATAAAGTTGTTGATGAGGTTCTGTGCGCCGAAGCCTACACCTATAGCGATTGCACCGCCCAGAAAGGTAAAGACCGTAAGTGGAATATTGATCACCTTGAAGACATACAGGACTATGACCAACAGGAGAAAATAATAGACGACCCTTTCGATGGCAGACTGTGCGTCTTTGTCTAACCTGGTGCGGGGAAGGAAACGCCTGTTCAGGCTGCGCCGGATGCCCTTGGCGATACGCAGCCCGATGAAGAGAAGAACCAGGGCCAGGATGATTTTTTTGATGGTTACCGGGTGATCATCGACAACCCAGAGTTCATATTGCCACAGACCATTCAGGCGGGAACCCATATCTTTGAGTTTTTTGTCCAGTCTCAGGTCCTTGCGGTGCATGGCACATTCATCCAGCAGGCGGTTGCCAAGTTCTCTGGAGGACTGCAGTGCGGTGAGATATTCAAACCTTGAATCCGCCAACACATTCAGGGCCTCGATATGTTTTAGCCCATGACGTTTTACCTTCCGGTCGATTGCTTTGTCGCCCAGTTTTTTCTGGATGGTGCTGATCTGTGACTGGAGATCGGTTTGCTGCTTGTCCTGAAGGAGTATCATACGTTCAATCCAGGACAGGTACGATTCGTCTTCGGCCTTCCATGAGGAAATCGTCTCACTGTCAACATTACCCTGGATAAGGGTGTAACGGTGCCGCCAGATCTTTTCTTCCTGGTTGAGCATCTTCAGCATACCCTCTGCTTGTTCCAGTCTTTTCTGGCAGGTCTCCTGCAGGGCCTTTTGTCTATCGATAAGGGCCTGTGCCCTGCTCATGGCCTTTTCATTGTCCGGTGAAATCTGTTCAATCTCTTTTTGTGCCATGATCCAGGCATTTTTTGCCAGGTGCTGATTATTTGCCAGTTTTTCAATGAGTTTTTTTAGTTCGGAGCGTTTTTTCTTTATATCGGCTATTCTGGTTTCAAGCTCATCCGGGTCAAATCTCAGGTGTGATCTGACCCAGAGAGACTTGTCTTCGGCTTTTATTTTCCTTGATAATGCGATCTCAAGCTTCAGCCGGTAATTCTCGTACTCGATACCCTGCAGAACATGGACCTGTTTCGCCAGAATGTTTTCCAGTCCGGCATTCACCATGACCGTGGTATCATGGGAATCCTTGCTTTGCGTTTTTTCCTTTAAGGCCCTTGCCCGCTGTTCGATCGTATCAAGCCGGTCCCGTGCATCTTCCAGGTTTTTCTGCGCCGATTTATATGCCAGTCTTGCGGTCTCCTCCTGTCCGACCCATACATTGAGATCATCGAGCAGTTTGTCGTACTGGTTCAATTGATAGGGGGGCTTGCCCGGGCCGGCCTCTTTAGCTATGCCGGTCTTGTCTGAGGCATCCTTGAGCTGTTTATTCAGGGATGTATTCTGCTCCAGTGCGGTCATCTGGCGTCCGTAAACCGCCTCGATATCCCGGAGCAGAGACCTCTCCCTGGAGAGGTGTTCATCCGGGGGGGTCTGGCCGGACATGGACAGAGATGCCTGAAGCCGTTTGTTTGCCTGTATCTGGGATTGTTTGATCTCTTTGGCGGATGGCCATGTGCTTTCGGCCGTTTCCAGGGATGCCTGTTCCTGTGCCATGCCAGGGGCCGGCCAACAGATGAGCAGACAGGAAATGAATGCAAATGCAGCCATAACAAAGGCAATGCCTTTTTTTGGGGTGTTCTGTGTCATTATTGTTTTTGCCATGTTTATTTAACCCTTCCTAGTTGATCTTTTTTTTGGCTGGGTCAATGGTATTTATATGAAAAACAGGGAGCAGCACCCATTCGTCATTCCCGCCTGCGAAGTGCGTCGCGCGCAGACAGGCAAAAGCGGGATCCCAGTGTTTTTTTGACGTTTACCCCTGGGTTTTATCCTGATTCATTCCTCAAGCCTCTTCCTCCACGTACTCCAGGGCAAGGTCATAGTATTTCCGGGCCGTTTCAATGGCCGATTCCTTTGTCTTGGAGTCAAGACCCTTGTCGTCAAGCATGAAGGAGGTGATTTTTGCCCGCACATAGGCCCGGTAGACCTTGTAAAAGGTCAGGACCTCATGCATGGTGCTGTCTTTGGAGGCCTCTATATAGGAATCCACAAAGTTTATTGAAAGCCCTTTGTGGCCATTGTAGTCAAGGTCCATGGCAAGGAATGCAATGTCTGCCGCAACATCGGCAAAGCGAAAACGTTCATTGAATTCGATACAGTCAAAGATGTAGATCTCATCCTTTTCCATGCAGATGTGCTGGAGATGCAGGTCCCCGTGACAGTCCTTTATAAACCCGTTTTCAAGTCTTTCTTTAAACACCCCCGCGTTTTTGTCCATGAACCCGATGGACCAGGCCTCAATCCGCTCAAAGGCCTGTCTTGAGATCGGGCCTGAGATATATTTTCTGGTCTGGTCAAAGTTTTCAACTACATTGCCCTTTATGGCTTCGAAAGTGCCCACATCCCGTGCCTTTTCATCGCTGGGTATCTCTTTATAGACCCTTGCAAGGTGTACTGCGATACGATCCATGTCTTTTTCCTGAATTTGTCCCTTTTCAAGGAGACGGTAGAGCATATGGTCTTCGCTTATGCGTTTCATTTTCAGGGCGTATTCAACGATATTAGAGTTATCATCCAGATAAAATTTGCCATCCCTGCTGGATATGGGGATTACCTTAATGTAGATATCCGGTGAAAAACGTTGGTTGAGGCGGAGTTCCTCGTTTACATAAAATCCCCTTTTTTCAAGGTCGCTGAAATTCAGAAATCCGAAGTCAACGGGTTTTTTGACCTTGTACACATATGTTTGCCCGATAAAGACCCAGGAGATATGTGTCTGTACCAGGTCGATATGACCCGGGTCTTCAGGGTATGCCCCGGGTGTCATCATAAAATCAATAAGATTGTTCTCTTCCATGGTTCCTCCTGTCTGGAATATTCTAATCTGTAGAGTTCGCAGATTTTGTGGATGGATTCAATTGGTTTTTTTTAAATACTCAGGCTGTCAGGTTTACACGGTCCAGGGTTCACGGGTTCATTGTTCAGCGTTCACGCCTGGCTACTGGTTTTTATAACCTTGATAAACTCGCAAAACCCCCAAAATCGTCATACCGGACTTGATCCGGTATCCAGGAAGTTGTTGAATTTACTGGATTCATGCCTGCCTGCGTGCGACGCACTTCGCAGGCGGGAAAGACAAGAGGGTTTTTATTTCCCTTTTTTCCCTGCGAGCTGTCCGCATGCGGCCAGGATATCACTCCCCTTTTCTTTTCTCAGCATTACTGCGACCGGGCTGTTTCTCAGGCGTTCATGGAAGGCCTTTAAATCTTTTTGTTCTGGCGCCTTAAGGGTGCTTTGGGGCCATGGGTTAAAGGGGATCAGGTTCACCTTGGACCGGATCCCATGCAGGGTGCGTATGAGTTCCTCTGCATGTGAGAGCTGGTCATTGAGGCCGCCGATCAATACATATTCCATGGTGATGCGTCCACGTTTTGATGTGGGATGTGTCCTCAGCAGGCCCAGGAGTTCTTTCAATGGGTATTTATTGTTTATAGGCATGATCTGTGATCTCAGGGCGTCATTCGGGGCGTTCAGGGAGATGGCCAGGTTTACCCCGGTATCCGGCCACAGGGTCTTGATCCGTGGAATGATGCCGCAGGTCGATATGGTGATGCGCCTTTTGGAGATCTGGGGTCCATCTTTGTCGGTCAGTATGTGTATGGCATCTACCAGATTGTCATAGTTGAGAAGGGGTTCACCCATGCCCATGAATACAATATTACGAATATGTCTTTTGGGGTATGCATGGATGGGGTAAAGGATCTGCGCCAGGATTTCACCCTGGCTGAGGTTTCTCTTGAACCCGATCTGCGCGGTATAGCAGAAATTGCAGCCCATGGCGCATCCTGCCTGTGAAGAGACGCATACGGTCCAGTGGTTTTTTTCAGGGATGATAACGCTCTCGACGATATGCCCGTCATAGAGACGCCAGGCGATCTTTTCGGTCTTGTCGCTGGAGACCTGTCTGCCCGCGATCTCCGGGTAGGATATTTCTGCAATTTGGCCCAGGTCATGACGCAGGTCCTTTGGCAGGTTTGACATCTCGTCGATTGCCTGTATGCCGCGGGCAAAGACCCAGTGGAATACCTGTGCCGCCCGGAAGGGTTTTCCAGGGGTGATTTTTTTTATTCCCTCTTTGTCAAGATCGAGCAGGTTAATCATGGTCTTATTAAACATATCTGTATTCCTGAATACAATTGTAACCATTCACGGAACGTTGAACGTGGAAATTGGAAGTTTGGCCTTTATGTTTTTGTACTGTTGACGAACGCATTCAATTTTGGCCCGAGTTTTTCAACTATTGCTTTGTATTCTATTGCTCTTGACTCAGATAAAACGTTTCTTCTGATGAG
>JAYEKR010000058.1:0-5055 GCA_034661115.1 Thermodesulfobacteriota bacterium
CCATATCTCCGGCCAATCCCTGCAGATAACTGCATCCATTCATAGCGTTCCCGGTATCCATCAGCCTATAACAGAGAGCAGCAATACGCCACAATATCCCGCACTGGAATTTTTTCAACCATGCCTCCTGCCCTTTCTTTTATCTCGACCATACCATCTTTGAGCCCTTTTTTGCCGATGGTGATCCGCCATGGTACGCCGATCAGGTCTGCATCCTTGAACTTGACGCCCGGTCTCAAATCACGATCATCCAGCAGGCAATCCATGCCCTGGGAGACAAGCCCCTCATATATTTTCAGGGCCGTATCAAAGACTTCGCCTTTTTTTGACTCAAGGGGCTGCACCAAAAAGGTATAGGGCGCAATGGCAGGTGGAAAAATGATGCCGTTTTCATCGTGATTCTGCTCTAGTGCAGCGGCCACAACCCTTCCAACCCCGATTCCATAGCAGCCCATAACCATTGGGCACAGGTCTCCTTTTTCATCAAGCACCATGGCATTCATCGCCTTTGAATACTTGGTGCCCAGCTTAAAGATATGCCCCACCTCGATACCGCGGATCAGATTCAGTCTTCCCTTATGACACCTGGGACAGGGGTCTGAATTCAGCGCATTCCGGATATCCCCCCTGAGGTCAATCCGGGTATCCCTTGAAAGACATACTCCCTTGAGATGATGGTCTTCTTTGTTTGCCCCGGTCACATACAGGGCGTTCATGTCCAGGTACATATCCGCGACAATGCGCATCTTGAGCCCCACAGGCCCGGCAAAGCCCCTTGGCGCGCCTGTGTGTTTCTCGACCACGGGTTCATCCGCCAGTTCAATGGTCTCACATCCCAGAAGGGTTCTGAGCTTTACCTCGTTTACCTCGTGATCCCCGCGCACAAGGACCGCCACATCCCCCTTGTCCGTTGAATAAATCATAGTCTTTATCAGTTTAGATGCATCTATATCGAGAAAGCCGCACACCTCTTCCACTGTGCGCATACCCGGCGTGTGAACCTGTTCAGGGCTGCCTTCCGGGGTGGAAAAGGCTTCATTTGGGACCGGTTTGCCGATCTGTGCCTTTTCCCGGTTGGCCGCATAGCTGCATGCGGAACAGCTCAGGATCTCGTCCTCTCCTGTGGCAGCCAGAACCATGAATTCGTGGGAAAAACTTCCACCGATCTGGCCTGTGTCCGCCTCGACCGCCTTGAACTGCAGTCCACAGCGTTCAAAGATCCGTTCATAGGTATGGTACATAATTTCATAGGTTTTCTCTGCAGCTGAATCTGTCATATCAAAGGAATAAGCGTCTTTCATGATGAATTCCCGGGCGCGCATAATACCGAATCTCGGCCGGATCTCATCACGAAACTTTGTCTGTATCTGGTAGAGGCAAAGAGGCAGCTGTTTATATGAACCGATTTCGCTTCCTGCAATGGAGGTTATGACCTCCTCATGGGTAGGTCCCAGGGCAAACTCCGACCCTTTTCGGTCCTTGAAACGCAGCAACTCCTTTCCATATAAACCCCATCTGCCGCTTTGCTTCCATATCTCCGCGGGCTGAACCCCCGGGAGCAGCACCTCCTGTGCGCCTGAGGCATCCATCTCCTCGCGTATGATCTCCTCCACCTTTCTCAGGGCCTTGAGCCCGTAGGGCAGATAGGAATATATACCTGAGGAAAGCTTCTTGATCATGCCCGAGCGAATCATCAGCCTGTGGCTGGCGATCTCCGCCTCTCTCGGATCCTCTTTGAGCGTGTGCATAAACATTGTGGAAAGCCTCATCTGCCTGTCTCCCTCCTGACCTCATCTAGTACTGTTGATACGACCTCTTCGGTCTTTATACGCCTTGTAAATTTCCCATGGACAAAGAGCTGGGAACCGTCCGATATGCCGGCAATGCCTATATCCGCATCCCTGGCCTCTCCCGGGCCGTTTACAATACAGCCCATAACCGCGACCTTGAGATGTATCTTTTCCCCGGCCAGGGCCTCTTCTATTTCTGCGGCAATCTTCGGGACATCGATCTGTGCCCTGGCGCAGGTCGGACATGCAATCACCCTGACTCCCTGCTTACGGATATTCAATGATTCAAGGAGGCATTGTCCGGCGTACACCTCCTTTACCGGGTCATCGCTGAGGGATATGCGTATGGTATCGCCTATGCCTTCAAGCAGAAGAGTGCCAATACCCACAGAAGACCGGATCAGGCCGGAAAAAAGGGTGCCAGCCTCTGTAACGCCTATATGCAGGGGCCGGTCTGAAATCGCTGCAAAACGCCGGTTGATCTCAATAGTCTCAAGCACATCGGATGATTTCAATGACACCTTGATGGCCTCTACCCCCATGTCTTCAAGCATCTCCACGTGTTCTCTGGCACTTTCAACCAGGGCACTGACATGGTCACCCGGAAAGCGTTCAAGGATTCCCCTTCGGATGGATCCGAGATTCACCCCCACACGTATGGGTATGTCATGCTCAATGGCGGCCCTGGCCACCTCGCCCACCTTCTGCCTGCTGCCTATATTCCCCGGGTTTATGCGAACCCCGTCCGCCCCGGCCTCAATGGACCCGACAGCCAGGCGGTAATCAAAGTGAATATCCGCAACCAGGGGAATCTTTGTGTCTTTTTTTATCGCAGGCAGTGCCTCAAGGGATTCCATGTCCGGTATGCTGACCCTTACGATATCACACCCCGCCGCTTCAAGGGCATGGATCTGATACAGGGTGGAGGTCACATCCGTGGTAAGGGTATTGGTCATGGATTGTATGGAAACCGGGGCGCCACCGCCCACTGCCACCTTGCCAAGGATAATACGCCTGGTATGACCTGATTTATCTTTCATAGGGGTTAAATATCATATCCCCTTTAAAGACTCAAGATTCTAACAATATCACACGATAAGAAGGGGGATGAAACTCATTGAGATGGACCGAATAGATGCACTCCTGGATGACTTTGGTGAGATACCTACCCTGCCTGCCATTGCCTCTGCCATCATGAACAAGACCCTTGACGAAAACATCAATGCCAGACAGATCGCCGAAATGGTGGAAAAAGATCAAGCCCTTGCAGCCAGGGTCCTGAGGATGGCGAATTCTGCCTTTTACCGGAGGATAAAGGAAATATCCACCATCAGGGGCGCCGTAGTCCTGCTCGGACTCAATGTGCTCAAAAGCATCATATTGAGTGTATCTGTGGTAAATGTCTTTGACAATAAAAACAAGAACGCCATAGACCTCTATAAGTTCTGGCAGCACAGTATTGCCTGTGCTGCATGCGCCAGGGGTGTTGCAGCAAAGTCCGCACCTGCCCTTGCAGAGGATGCATTCATGGCAGGGCTTTTACATGATATCGGCAAGGTGATCCTGGACCAGGTACTGTGCAACCAGGGCGAATACAGGCAGGTTCTCGATGAAATGACACATGAGAACAGATTTATTGTTGAGGTTGAACGTAAAATAGTTGGGATAGACCATGCGTCAATGGGCCAGCATCTCACGGAGAGATGGAATCTTCCGCCCATGCTGTGCACTGCCATAGGCGGACACCATACCCTCAGCGGGGGCATAGAGGATCCAAAGGCCAAAAAATTGTGTTCCATTGTCCATATTGCCGACATGATAACCAATCACCTGGGCCTGGGCCTTGTAGACATGCCGACCGGCTTTATCGAACCATCGCTTCTCAAACAGATGAATCTCTCTAGCAATGACATCCAGGACATCTCCATCACCCTGAAGGAAAAAATCGCCCAGATCAGTGAACAGATGGGGATTCCAAAGGCAGAGCCCAAGACCTATTTCGAGGTGCTGCAGTCTGCAAATTCACAGCTTGGAAGGCTCAGCCTTGACCTTGAACAGAAAAAACAGGCACTGGAAAGACGCACAGTCGAGCTCTCCAGCCTGAACCAGATGAGCTCACAGCTGCAGTCATGCATGAAACTCTCAGAAATCACAACCGTCCTTACCTCGCACAGCCTGAGTATCCTCGATGTCTCCAAATGCCGGTGCATGATCCAGTTGAGCAATCTGCGAATAATGATCACGGAATCATTCTGGATCAGCGACTCTGTACATACGCGCACCGGCGTGACAGGGGGAACAAAGGAGCTTATTGACCGCGCCAGAGGGCTCTACCCGAAGGACAGCCCTGTAGTTTTTTCGCCCATCAGGACAAAAGACCGTATCATAGGCGTGATAGAGGCGGTGGGCCCAAGGAACAAGGAGATAGAGGAGCAGCACCAGAAAGAACTCATGCTCCGGACCATCTCCGAGATGGGGGCTCAGGCCATACAAAGGGCCACATTGATCGCAAAGAATATAAAGGCACAGAAACTTGCCGCGGTATCAAAGACCGCCATTGCCGCAAATCACGAAATCAACTCTCCCCTGACAACCATCCTCTTGAAGCTGGATATGCTTATAAACGACCCATCCATCAGCCAAAAGGAGATCAATGACCTTAAGGAAGCCAAAAAAGAGGCATTGAAGATCAATACCGTCGTCAAAAAGATGCTTCAGATCTCTGATGTGGTGGAGACAGACTACACACAGAATGAAAAAATGCTGGACATCCAAGGATCTGTCGGGAAGGCCGGAAACAATCCCGTAAAAGACACCTCTGACCAGAAGCAGGACGAGGAAATCCCCGGGTTTGAAGATTACCTTACAAAGCCACAAGACAAGACCCATGAAACAAAAGACAAGCCAGCAAAGACAAAAGACACGTCAATAACAGACGTAAATATAACACCGGGGTTTGAGGATTACCTGAAAAATTAACAGTTGAAAATGTCGTAACCGTTCACGGAACGTTGAAATTGGAAATTGGAACGTTGGCCTTTATGCTTTTGTACTGTTGACGAACGCATTCAATTGTAACCGTCAGCTCGTAAACTCGTTTCATTTCTCCCCAATTTCTAATTTCTAATTTCAAGCCGTGAACGGCTACATTTCTAATTTCCAATTTCAAGCCGTGAACGGCTACAACATATTGAGCCTCACATGGTCTCTATCTGTTGTACCCAGTCCCTGAACATGACAGACAGGGTGAGAAAGTCCTTTTCAT
>JAYEKR010000059.1:0-5047 GCA_034661115.1 Thermodesulfobacteriota bacterium
AGACCTGACCCCAATCTTTCCTCCTTTTGACTTGACTTGACAAACCATCTCACCTACCCTTGTCTTCATGGACTGGGACGCGATTATAAAGGCATACCCTGATAACATAGATGAAATCAAAAGGGCGAGAGAGGTAAGAGACCGGGTCATCTCCGAAATAAAGGGGCTGGAGATTCCCCTCCTTGAAAAAGAAAACCCGGACATCCTCAAAGAACTTGATATCGAAACCATATCCGCATTGTGCAGTTCTGTATGGAAAAAAACACTGACCACAATGCCGCCCTCCGAGATGAATAAAACTATAAAGGACTTCCTTGAGGCAGAGTATACAGAAGGGGGCGATGAGGACACAGACCTGGTTGTCGGTACAGTACTGAGGGAATATCTCCGGACACTAAGGGAGGCAAACCCCCACCTCACAGGTCCGGAAGGGGCCGAAAACAAGGCCTGCCCGTTTTGCGGATCAAATCCAAAGATCGCATTTGATTCGGAGACCGAGAGAAGGATGTTCTGTCCTGTATGCGGAAATTCATGGACCTTTCCCAGGGTCAAATGCCCCTTCTGCAAAAACTCCGACCACAACACTTTGGGCTATTTCGAGGCAGAGGACATCAAGGGTAAACGCGTATATTTCTGCAAGGAATGCACCCATTACTTCAAGGTCATAGACACGCGCATCCGGGTGGCCCTTGACGCGGAGACCGAAAATATCCTCAGCCTGGAGCTGGACCACCTTGCCAGAGAGGAAGGCTTCAGGGAAGCATAGACGGTTTTTTTGTTTTCGATTGACGATTTGCGATTATTCGTTTTGTAACAACCCTATAAATTGGAGAAAATCCCAAACAAGGAATTCCGGTTTAAGCCTTTTATATAAAAAAGACTTAGAACATCACCACAGTCATTCCCGTTCCCCTCCCGTCTCCGTTCTTCTGGATCCCCGCCTTCGCAAGGATGACGGTGAGGCATTTCCGGTCTCCCGTTCTTCTGGATCCCCGCCTTCGCGGGGATGACGAGGAGGGAGAGGGAATGACAAACCTGTCAATTGACTCACTATCCTTTGCCCTTATCTGCGTAATCTGTGGATAAAAAGGGTTTCGACTCTGCGGTCCTGAGGTGCAGAGAATGCAAAGGATGCAGAGAGGACCCCTTATGTAATATCAGAAATATGACCGTCACCACAGCCTGCGAAGTGCGTCGCACGCAGACAGGCGAAAGCGGTGGCCAGAAACGTGTCTGCCCTGTATTATGATTCATCCGGTTCATCTACGGCCTGGTCTTCATCCTTACCCCGGTTGACAAAACGGGTCACCCATATGCTCAACTCATAGAGACCAATCAGGGGTATGGCCAGTAGGACCTGGCTGATAATATCCGGAGGGGTCAGGACCGCGGCCACCACAACCACGATCATGATCGCATACTTTCTCTGCTGCGCCAGCATCTGATAATTCACAATGCCCATCTTTGCCAGGAAATACATGACTACAGGCAATTCAAAGGTGATACCAAAGGCCAGGAGAAGCCTCAGGGAAAGGCTCAGGTATTCCTTGAGGCTTGGAAGGGCGGAGATATTGTCTGTGGAAAAACCCAGGAAAAACTTGAAACCCAGGGGGAATACAATGAAAAAGGCAAAGCCCGCGCCCACAAGAAAAAATATGGTTGCCATCAAGACAAAGGGCAGGACATACCGGGATTCATTTCTATGGAGCCCGGGCAGGACAAATTTCCAGAGCTGGTAGAGGATCACAGGGAGCGACAGTACAAGACCGGCAAAAAAAGAAACCTTGAGATAGGTAAAAAACGCCTCTGGCAACGAGGTGTAGATAAGGTTGCTGCCCTCCGGCATTACCTTGACCAAAGGTGCTACCAGGAAACTAAAGATCTTCTCTGAAAAGGCATAGGTGCCTAAAAAACCCGCACCAACTGCGATCAGGCATTTTATGATACGCGACCGCAATTCCTCAAGGTGATCAGTTATGGGCAGTTTTTCTTCTTCCAAACCGCCCTATCCCTCTATTTCATCAGGATTATAAGGGACATCGGCCGATGATTCATTTTCTTTGTCTTTTTCTGGCGTCCCGCGACCTGAAACACCCGGAGAACTGTTCTTATCCTCGTCAGCCAGGGATTCTGCAGGTGTATCCTCTTTTTTCGGTTGTTTGTCTTTTTCTGGCTCTTTTTTTTCTTCGGGCTGCGATGTCATGGAAACCCCGCGTTTGAGGTCTTCAGATGCCCGCTGAAACTCCCCCATGGCACGGCCAAGCGCCTTTGCCAGGTCCGGCAGCTTCTTCGGCCCCAGGACAATCAGCGCAAGAAGAAGGATAATCATGAGTTCCTGACCGCCTATTCCAAACATGAAAATGATCCTATAGAATTTTTCCCGAGGTGTCAAACCATTGTCATTCAATAGATTGAAACATGTAAGCCAATTCCCAACATTCAATCATGGTTTCAACAATCATGGTTTCAGGCTTTAGTGTTTGACTATTTTCCGTGTGTTTCATACTCTGTATGCAATGGAAAGAAAAACCATAGCAAAAGAGATTCATATAACAGGCATTGGCCTGCACAAGGGGGGCAGCGTCTCCCTTGTTCTGAGGCCCCTTGAAAAAGGCATTGTCTTTGTGAAAAATACCGTTGGGATCAGGGCAATTCCCGAAAACATAGTGGATACGCGCCTCAATACCAGCCTTGGGACAGGAGAAACCCGCATCTCCACCATCGAGCACCTCATGTCCTGTCTGTATGGCCTGGGCATCACGGATATTGAAATAGAGCTCACAGGCGACGAGATCCCTGCCATGGACGGATCTGCATTGCCTTTTTTTAATACCATAAAGGAATCGGGAATTGTATCCCTGGGCAAAGAGATCAATCCAATCATTATACGCGAACCGATCCGCTGCGAAAAAGGGGACGCCTGGATAGAGATCATACCAGGGGAGTTCGGCGTAACCTATGGGATTGATTTCCCCGAAGAAATCATCGGCAAGCAGACCTTCGCCTATACAGGTGAGAGCTATGGGAAGGATATCGCACCCTCACGCACCTTTGGAAGGCTTGAGGAGGTAGAGATGCTGCAATCAGCCGGGTTTGCCCTTGGAGGAGGCCTGGACAATGCCGTGGTGATTGACAGGGACCATGTACTGAACCCAGAGGGGCTGCGCTTTCCTGACGAATTTGTGCGTCACAAGATACTGGATCTCTTGGGCGACCTCTGGACCATACCCGTACCCCTGAAGGGACAGGTCCGTGCATTCAAGGCAAGCCACTACCTGCATATAGAACTTGCAAAAAAAATATACAGGAATCAAAAATGAGCAAACCGGCACGCGAGCTGCTTTTATCCCTTGTCCTGATCGGCGTCATCTTTCTGCTGAGTTTCGTAGAGACAAACCTGGGCCATATCAAGGGCCTGCCCTCGAGCAATATCCTCTTCTTTTCCCTAATAAACCTCAATATCGTACTCCTGGTCCTTGTTATCTTTCTGGTCACAAGGAATATCGGAAAGCTCATCCTGGAACGCAAAAAAGGCATGCTCGGGACACGGCTCCGAACAAAACTCGTGGCCGCCTTTGTCACGCTGACGATTATTCCCGCCATGGTCCTGTTTTTTACAAGCATAATCTTTTTAAACCGCTCCATGGAGGGATGGCTCTCGGCCGAGGTGGAAACAGCGATAGAGGAATCCATGAAGGTGGCAACCATCTATTATGATGAGGCCTCCAGCGACGCCATACACTATGCCACATCCATATCCGAAGAAATCACCCAGCGGAGACTCCTCAAAGAGGACAATCTGGACATCCTCAACTCACTTCTCAAAGAAAAGATGCATCTCTTCCGCCTCTCCGCTGTGGAAATCTTTTCCTCACAGGGGGAAGAACTCGTAAAAATCATCTCCCCTGACCTGGGAGTGGCAAGCCTTCCAGACCCTGAATCAGACACGGTTCTGGGTGCCATGCAGGACAAATCCATATCACATGTCTTGAAAACAGGCCGTTCAGACCTTA
The DNA here is from genome assembly GCA_034661115.1 of Thermodesulfobacteriota bacterium. Taxonomy (GTDB): domain Bacteria; phylum Desulfobacterota; class Desulfomonilia; order UBA1062; family UBA1062; genus JAYEKR01. The sequence continues at coordinate 4,014 of JAYEKR010000059.1, forward strand.
TTGAAGGCGTCGTCCCCATAAGGTCATCGTTTAATGCAAAGGATATAGTGGGTGTCCTTGTTGTGGATTACTATATCCCGGAAAGCCTTTCAGGAAGACTGGCAATCATAAAAACCAGCTTTGCCGACTATGCGCAGAGCCTCAAGCTTAAAGGAACATTAAAGACCAGTTATTTCGTGATACTCACCTCCATAACCCTGCTGGTCATCTTCACCGCCATATGGTTCGGGATAAATATATCCAGGGAACTGACCAATCCCATTGAAAGACTGGTGGATGGAACCCAGCGGATCTCACGGGGAGACCTGGGGTTCCGGATAGATGTGGTGTCCAATGATGAACTCGGTATCCTTGTAAGGGATTTTAACACCATGGTGGATGACCTGGGAGAATCAAGGAAAAGCCTTGAAAATACCTATAATGAGCTCTTCTACCGGAACCGCTACATCGAAACCGTGATGAACAACATCTCAACCGGGGTGATCTCCATTGGGAAAGACAACATTATCTCCATGATAAACCCCCCGGCCCAGAAGATCCTTTCCATAAAGATCGCAAAGGTCATCCACAAGCCCTTTAAAGATGTCCTCAAGGACGAGCACATCCCTCTCGTAAGCACAATCCTTGAGGGACTTAACGACTCAAAAGGCAGGGCCGTACAGAAAAATATAAACCTGTCCATCAATGGAACCACCCTGTCCCTCCTTCTCCATGCCTCGCGGCTGTACGATAATAATCACGAGTATATGGGCATGGTGGTCGTTATTGATGACCTCACTGAATTACAGAAGATGCAGCGCATGGCGGCATGGCGGGAGGTCGCAAGGCGTATCGCGCATGAGGTAAAAAACCCCCTTACCCCCATACAACTCTCGGCCCAGAGGCTTAGACGAAAATATCTGGACAGGATCGATGAGCCAGAGGTGTTTGACGAATGCACCCATATGATTATCTCCCAGGTCAATGACATGAAAAAACTGGTGGAAGAATTTTCCGCCTTTGCAAAGATGCCCACAGCCATGCCAATACCAGAC
>JAYEKR010000060.1:0-5004 GCA_034661115.1 Thermodesulfobacteriota bacterium
AGTTGACGGATTTCCGCAGGTGGACAAAGATGGTGTTTCCTGTAGATTCAGCCACGATATCAAAAAAACTGGTGTAGATTATACCTCCGTTTTTGATGTCATGCAGGATCTGGTCCGGGCCCAGATCCAGGGCCTGATCCTTTACGTTTTTTAATCGTTCGAGGTCCTTTTGTGTGGCGTTTTTGCAGGCAATGGCCGCGGCCTGCGAGTCCAGTATTCTCCTTACCTCAAGGAGTTCCCATATCTTCTTGTAGTTCATGGAGATAATCTCCTCAATCGGAGTCTTGACCGTATTCACCATGGACTGGATGAACTTTCCTTTTCTGCCCCTTGTTTCGATGTATTCCCGGGCCTCGAGCAGCTTCATGGCCTCGCGCAGGGATATGCGGCTGATGCCGAAAAGCTGGGTCATCTCCTGTTCAGATGGGAGCTTTTCGCCCGGTTTGAGCCGGCCATCAGCGATCAGGTCAATGATCTGGCTGGCAACCAGTGCAGGGATGCCAGGTGATTTTTCTATGCGCGACATGATCTTGTTATTGGTGTCCATATGTTTGTCCTTATATTTATTTTGATAGAACATAATACAAACAGACAATATAATACAACCCCTATTTGGGTGTGGCGGATACTTCCTCGCAGGGCTTAATGGTGGTTGAGGATGTTTTCCTGCTTCGATAATCCAGCCGACACATGCACATATTGTAATATAAACATACTAATTTTTTGACAGGCAATAAAGGGTAATCTATATATTATGAGGGATATCCAGCTTAATAGAATTGTGTCTTTTGTAATACAAACATATTAAACTATTGACAAGCAATGATGTATGGTCCATATCATGTATATTGTTGTTTGATTGTATCATGGAATGTAAAGACAGGTCATGGTTTTTAAACGGTTTTATCAATTGTCAGTGGTGCAGTTGTTTTTATTTACCCTTTGGTATTGATGTTTTTGTTGAATATGTTGGCCGATTTCAGGGGGGCTGGATCAACGGTTATCCTGATCCTTGTCACGTTTTAGTTCCCCCTGCAGTCTGTTCATTGAATGGAAAAATCTTGCCGGGCGGGCCCTGTGTCCTGTCCCGAGATAAAAAAAGGAGGTATTGATATGGTAGGTATAACATCCTATGGCGGCTATATTCCGCGTCTGCGTCTCAATCGGGGTGCAATTGTGCAGGAAATGGCCTGGTATTTTCCGGTGATTATGGCAGTGGCGCAGGGCGAAAAGGCTGTTGCAAACTGGGATGAAGATGCCCTGAGTATGGCGGTAGAGGCAGCATGGGACTGCATGGCAGGCAGGGACAGAAAGGCCATAGATGGCGTGTACCTGGCGTCCACCACCATGCCTTTTGCAGATCGTCTCAATGCAGGCATCCTTGCCACGGCCCTGAATACAGGGGAACAAGGCATGATGAATGCAGATTTTGCATCCTGTCTCAAGGCATCGACCACTGCCCTCATCTCTGCGTTTGATGCCATAAAAGCAGGAGATATGGACAATATCCTTGTTGCCGCCTCGGACCAGCGCCGGACCAAGATGGCGACCATGTACGAGATGTTTCTCGGTGACGGCGCCGCTGCAGTGCTTGCAGGCAAAGAGGATGTAATTGCCGAGTTCAAGGGGAGTTATTCCGTGGGGTGTGATTTTATTGATCATTACCGGGGATATGACAAGGCATTTAATTATGGATGGGAGGAACGCTGGGTCAGGGACGAGGGCTATGGAAAGATTATCCCTGAGGCGATTAACGCATTTCTCGAACGTTCAGCAATGAAGATCCAGGATTTTGACAAGGTAATTTACCCCTGTTATTTCGCCGGGACCCACCGGGCCATTGCAAAAAAACTGGGCATTGATCCCTCAAAGGTGCCGGACAACATGCATGCAGTATGCGGTGACACTGGAACGGCCCATCCCATGGTCATGTTCCTTTCTGCCCTGGAGCAGGCCAAACCCGGGGAGAAGATTCTTGTGGCCAGTTTTGGCCAGGGTTGTGATGTCCTCTATTTTGAGACCACGGAGAAGATCCGCGATTTCAGGCCTGCCACAGGGATAAGCGGCAGTCTTGCGAACCGCAGAGGGCTTGACAGCTATCCGAAATATGCCAAGTTCAGGGACCTTATTGTTGCGGACCTGGGGATACGCGGGGAGGCAAATCCAAATACCTCGCTCACTGTTTTGTGGAGAAATCGCAAGATGATCCTGGGTTTTGTTGGCAATAAATGCAAACAATGTTCCACACCCCAGTTTCCACCCCTGCCGGTCTGTGTAAACCCTGACTGCGGGGCAGAGAACGATTTTGAGGAGTATGAGTTTGCCGACAAGTCCGGAGAGGTCCTCATGTTTACCGGGGATATGCTGTCTGCATCGGTTGATCCTCCTGCAATCTACGGGCTTATAGGCTTTGATGAAGGAGGAAGGGCATTGCTTGATTTTGCCGACTGTGCCCTGGGTGATGTCAAGGTGGGCATGAAGGTAAGGATGTCATTCCGGAAAAAGATTACAGACAGCGTCCGCGGGTTTACCGGGTATTTCTGGAAGGCCGTGCCCCTGGTCAAAGGAGGTGAATAATGGCTAAAGGAATTAAGGATAAGGTGGCGGTTATCGGCATGGGATGCACCCGTTTTGGTGAAAGGTGGAATGACGGGCCTGAGGTATTGATGCAGGAGGCATTCAGCGAGGCCATAGCAGATGCCGGTATAGATAAGGCACGTATCGATGCGGCCTGGCTGGGGTCATGTTTTGACGAGGTGAATATAGGCAAGAGCGCATTGCCGGCCTCTATTGCGCTGCGTCTTCCCAATATCTCGGTGACAAGGGTGGAGAATTTCTGCGCATCAGGAACAGAAGCCTTCCGCGGCGCAGTATATGCGGTGGCCTCCGGTGCAAGCGATATTGCCCTGGCCATTGGCGTGGAAAAACTCAAGGACATTGGATACGGAGGCCTGCCTGAGTTCAGCACGGCCATGGGGTCACTGGTCTCGATGTATTTTCCCAACATGACCGCTCCGGGCGGTTTTGCCATGCTTGCAACCGGATATGCCGCCAAATATGGCATTGATATAAGCGAGGTCAAGCGTGCCATGGCCCATGTCTCTGTAAAGAGCCATGCCAACGGCGTACTCAATCCAAAGGCGCATCTCAGGAAGGCGGTTACAGAGGAAAAGGTGCTCAATGCCCCCTCGATTGCCTATCCTGTGGGGCTTTTTGACTGCTGCGGCGTGAGTGATGGTGCGGCCTGTGCCATCGTCACGACACCTCAAATCGCAGCCTCTCTCGGGAAAAAGGATGCGGTCAGGGTAAAGGCCCTACAGCTTTCATTGAGTAATGGTATGGAGTTCCAGTATAATGACTGGGATATGGCCCATTTTATAACCGCTTCCAGGGCCAGTACAGCGGCCTATGAAGAGGCCGGGATCAAGAACCCCAGGCAGGAGATAGACATGATGGAGGTGCATGACTGCTTTTCCATCACCGAGCTGGTAACCATGGAAGATCTGCATATCTCAGAGAGGGGACAGGCCCCCAGGGATATCATGGATGGATTTTATGATCGCGACGGCGGTCTTCCCTGCCAGGTGGACGGCGGGCTTAAGTGTTTTGGCCATCCCATCGGCGCCTCGGGCCTGCGTATGCTCTACGAGATGTATCTGCAGCTTTTGGGCAGGGCCGAAAAGAGGCAGTTGAAAGATCCGAAGATCGGCCTCACGCATAATTTGGGCGGATTCCCCATGATGAATGTATGCTCTGTGGCCATAATCGGAAAGTCGGGCGTGTAAGCGGTTGTCATTCCCGCCTGCTAAGTGCGCCGCACGCAAGACAGGCAGGCGGGAATCCAGTATTTATGGCTGGTTCAGCTTTTCTGGATTCCCGTTTTTGACTGTATTGCGTGCAATGTAGTTAGCAGGTAAAAATGACGATCATCTTTACGACATTATATATGACCGGACGCTATTAAAAAGCTTCAGGCCTGAGTCCTGGAGCCCTGAAAAAACAGGAGGTGATGTATGGCGGACAAATCAAAGATTGGCAAGGTTTTCCCCGAGATGCACTGGGAGGTTGAAAGGGGCAAGATCCGTGAGCTGGTTAAGGCCATAGGGGATGACAACCCTGTCTATCTGGATGCGGATGAGGCAAAAAAACAGGGATATAAAGATGTTCCGGCCCCTCCCACCTTTCTTACCGTACCCGTGATGTGGAGCGGTTCCATGCTGGATGCGATCACGGACCTGGATATCAATTTCGCGATGGTCCTGCACGGGGAGGAGGAATATGAATACTATGCAGAGATCTATCCCGGAGATTGCCTTTCTGGTTCTCCTAAGGTGGCGAATATAGAGGAAAAGACCAGCAAATCAGGTAGAAAGATGGACATTGTCACCATTGAAATCGCATACACAAACCAGAGAGATGAAAGGGTTGCACGGCAGAAGATGGTAATCGTGGAGAGGAAATAGGGGGTGAGAAATGGGATTGTATTTTGAGGATGTTGAGGTTGGTTACGAGATGACCGAGCTTTCCAAGGGGCCGATCCAGAAGGTGCAGCATGTTATGTATGCCGGTGCATCAGGAGATTTTAATCCCCTTCATACAGACGATGAATTTGCCAGGGCCGTTGGCATGGAGGGTGTTATCTGCCACGGCATGCTTATAATGGGTTTTGTGGGTCAGGCCGTCACCTCATGGGTGCCCAAAAAGGATCTCAGGCGATTCGGAGTGAGGTTCGCCGGTATGACTACCCCGGGTTCAACCATAACCGTTACAGGCAAAGTGGTGGACAAGCGTAAGGATGGGGATGAAAATCGTATCTCCTGCGAGGTTGAGGCCAGGGATGAAAAAGGCGATGTAAAGATCACAGGGCGGTTTGAGGCGGTTCTGCCTTCCAAAAACCAGTAAAAAAAGGGGGTTATATCTTATGGCAAATATCGATTTTACCGGCAGGGTGGTTATCATTACTGGCGCTGGCGCAGGTCTGGGCAGAGAGCATGCCCTTGCGTT
>JAYEKR010000061.1:0-4999 GCA_034661115.1 Thermodesulfobacteriota bacterium
ACTGGAAGGATTCACATCACGGGTATTTTGCACGGGTATGGTTATTGCTTATCTATAATTATTTGTAGTGGTCGGTTGGTAAGGTGTTGAACGGTTTTTTTTATATTGGCCCGGTTGTTTTTGCATAAAGGAGGGGTATGAGATGAAAAGGTTTTTGTACATGGTTATGGTTTTTGGGGCACTGGCATTTTTCTGGGGTTGTTCGTCTTCATCGGATGATAACATCATCCCTGCTGCCGGCACCAGTACAGGAAGCGGTACAGGCAGCGAGGAGGTCCAGGTCACGGCAGAAGAGTTTCTTGCATCCCAAGGGCTTGAAATCGTGGACAGTGTTACGATTGATGGTGATACCGGCTACCTGGCAGAGTACAGTGGGAAGGTTTCAACCCATGAAGATGGGAATGGTGAACCGATAACCCATCCCAAATACTGCCTGGTCCTGACCGGCAAGCCATCTAGTATGGGGTATCAGACCGGTTGGCTCAGGGCTGAAGCGGCACATGCCATGCTTACCAGGTTTTTAAGGGTTGTGGGCATCAGCCAGCTCAATACCTTTGGTATAAGTGTAGATATCAATTCACCCGAGGGTGAAAAGATTTTTGACCTGTTCTATGATGAGACAAAGACCTATGGCCAGGAATCAGAGAAATATATCCCGAGATATCTCAAAGAAGAGATGCATGGGCTTGTCGATGGTCTGAATGCCAGGGGGGGTTATGACGATGTGTCCTACGAGGATGTCCTGGCCCTTAACCAGGGGGTTGACAGCACCTATTTCCTTATGTCTGCCCTGCTCAACAAGGTACCGGCTTCTGGTGAATATAACTGGAATATTCGTGCATGGGAATTGTTTATCCAGATGTTTGCCCTCTTGAACAAAGAAGATGATGTAAATATGGATATGTTGAAAAAACAGGGATTCCCTGACCTGAGCAATTTTGACATGCCGCTTTTCGGGTGTAATGAGTTTGTTATCAGCGGTGATATAACGGGCGGCGAGGTCTATCACGGCCGTGATTTCATGTTTTCCACAGCGGACATCTATCAGGATGCTGCCTGTATGATGGTGTATCTGCCGGATGAGGAAAGGCCCTTTGTGGGGGTTTCGACTCCGGGATTTGTTGGGCAGGCTGCGGGCATGAACGATAAAGGTGTTTCCATAGGTATGGATATATCCCAGGGCATGGGTTATGGACAGGTCCCTGGCGTTGGGTGCCTGCTGGTTGCAAGGAAGGTCCTTCAAGAGGCAATTACCCTGTACGACGCCATTGAAGAGCTCAGAGATACATCCAGGGGCGTACCATGGGTCTATGCCATTGGGGACGATGAGCTCGATAATGAATATGGTTACGGGGCCATGCTCGAGACAGTCAGAAGCGATGACCTGGATCCTGCTATGGAAAATTATCAGTACCTGGGCCTTGGTTACGGGCTTGGCGCGGGATTTAACGGCTACAATCTTTTGCCTGTCTGGGAACAGGGACTCTTTACCCTTGATATCCTGAATCTGAGTGATGATCTGCCGGACAATGGCGTAATGGTCCGTGGGCAGGGGTGGATCTTTCCGGAATATTTTGAGGGCAGGGACATGGATTTTGTAAAATCCGAAGAAAATCCAGAGAGAGACCCCTATGGCCTCTATCACCAGGACCTCGATGTGTATTTCCAGTCCCCTGGGGAGGACTCCTGGGATATGGTAACCGCCACAAACCACAATATCATACCGAGGATGCGTCTCAGCCAGCTGCATCCCATTGTGCACCTGATCTACGGCAATGGCCAGCTTGCGGAATCCATGTGGCGCAACCATACCATGGTGGAAAATATTACAAAGTATAAAGAAGACGGGATCGCCTTTTTCGGTGATGACCCGGACTTTCCTGATGAGGGCTCTGCCGCAGGGATCATTGATTTTCTCAATCCCCGCTGGGAGGAGAACAGGTGGTTCTACGGGGACAACCTTGATCGGCAGGTAGGCGGCTGCCACGTCATTATGAACAATACGACAAAGGAGATCAGGGGTCTTTTCGGATACATGGCAGATCCCTGGGTTGGAGTAGACCTGGAGGCATTTACCAACTGGTATTACCAGGAATAGTCCGGGGGGGGTCATTTTGGTGCAGGACTGGTTTTTTAAGGGATTGAAGATGAAACGTCTGGTCATTGTCCTGGCCTTTGTCATATGGCTGCTGCCGGCATGTTCTTCAGATCATTCATCTTTTCCTGGTCAACCGGATGGAACCGCAGAGTTCATCGAGGATGACCCCTGTATAAGACTGACCGGAAAAGGCTATGTGCAGGGTATTGCAGCCAGGTCCGATACCCTGGCCTGGCTGGGTATCCCATATGCAAAGCCGCCCATAAATGAGCTGCGCTGGAAGGCGCCTTGTGATCCCGATGTATGGGAAGGGGTGTTGAAAACAGATACATTTTGCAGCGGGTGTTATCAATATGGCGGATACCTGACGTATATGGACCCCGATGTCTATGGCCGGGTGGTGGGAAAAGAGGATTGTCTGGGCCTGAATATCTGGCGCCCGGCATCAGGAGAAAAGGGCCTTCCAGTGTTTTTCTGGATACACGGTGGTGGAAATTCGATTGGTGAGGCAGGAATGGGTCTCTATAATGGTGCCAACCTGGCGAACAGGACGAATGTGGTCGTTGTAACCGTCAATTACCGGCTTGGACATCTGGGGTGGTTTAACCATCCCGCCCTTTATTGCAATGATCCCCTTGATGATTCCGGAAATTACGGGACACTCGACATCATCAAGGCCCTGACATGGGTGCAGGACAATATTGCTGTATTTGGTGGAGACCCGGATAATGTGACCGTGGCAGGACAGTCGGCCGGTGCCTATGATGTATATTCCCTTCTGCTTTCTCCTTTGGCAGAGGGCATGTTTGATCGTGCCATTGTTGACAGCGGCCCGCAGATGACAACCACTACAGTAGAAAAAGGCCAGCAGGCCGCGCAGGACATTTTGGTCGGTCTGCTTATCAATGACAAATATGTGGATACACCAGACAAGGCAGAGGAGTTTTTGTCTGAAAAGGCAGATGAGTGGATTGCATCATATCTGCGTTCCAAAACAGTGGAAGAGATTTACGACCTGTTGACTCCTGCCATTGGAGGTGGTCTTGGCGGATTGTTTCCTCCTTTTGAGGACGGTGTGGTCATCCCTGAAGGCGGGTGGAAAAGGTTTATCAGCGGTGAATATAAACAGGTGCCGATTATTGTGGGTGCCAATAAGGACGAAGTCAAACTCTTTATGCCTTATATCATCTCTGACAGGGATGATATGGGGTTATATGAGATGGTCATGGAGTTTGATCCGGATCATCCCAATATGGACCGCCGGGATGTCTGTGATATGCTGGATATCAACCCTCTGTTAATCCCGCTGTATGAGCCTGTTTCTAGGTTGGCGTCTGATATTTTCCAGGTATTGTGTGTGGATATGACCGCCTCATTACTGGCCCTGCATCAGCAGGATATCTATGCCTACCAGTTTGCATGGGATGACCTGCCCGGTCCCTTTGGCTTTTTTACCGGGGCGAGCCATTCTATAGAGATTCCCTTTGTGTTTGGTAATTTTGATTCAGGTACAGACTCAAAATGGAGATATGCCTGGAGTGAAGGGAATCGTCCGGACAGACAAGAACTCAGTGGTGCCATGATGACCTATTGGGGGCAGTTCATACATACCGGCAATCCCAACCACGAAGGGCTTCCTATATGGCAGCAATGGTCATCCGGCCCTGGCGGATCGAAACGCATTGTCTTTGATTCTGATATCTCAATGTCGTCCGCGGGTTATGATAAGGATGAATTGATGCAGAGGCTGGAGAAATATCAGCCCGATTTCCCAATACTTTTTGAGTGCATATCAGGCATGGCGGGCAGGTAACCAGTCCTTGAATTGTGAACGATTACCAGGTTTTAAAACTGGGTCCCGAATTTATTCAGGTGCACAAACGCCGCAAGGTCTTTTCTTTCTGGCGCTGGCCTGGTTTTCTGGGGTATGCCCACAGGTATCACAGCAACTACCTCATGGCTATCCGGGACATCGAGCACCTGTTTGCATGTTTTTTGATCCATCAGGCCCACAACAACCGTACCCAGGCCGAGCGAATGGGCCTTCAGACAGAGATTTTCAACGGCCAGACCAAGATCAAACATAAACCAGTTTGAAATGCTGGTTGCATCTTTACCATTATAACATCCTGAAACGCCTGTCTTTGCGCAGGCAACTATCAATGCGGATGCAGCCAGTGATCCGCTGGTGGCCGGGTTCTTGGGTGAATATGTATCTACGACCTCTTTGATAAGTCCAGTGTCCCTTACAATAATAAATTCCCACGCCTGTGTGTTTGCCCATGAAGGCGCCCATCTGGCGGCTTCGAGCAGGTCCTTTATGGTATTATCATCTATATAATCATCCGTGAATTTTCTGATACTCCTTCGGTCCTTTATTGCCTTATCGATATCCATTGCTTGCCCCCTTTAATGGTATTGGATGTGCTGATCCGGTACATCTGTAATAAAACAGGGAGATAAATGAATCCCTCTTCCCCTGTTTTTCTGCCGCATAATAATCCCATGAAAAAAGGTTTCAGCCCTTGACATGACAGGATGGGTTATTAATTTATATAGCAGGTCTTGGGTTCGTGGATATCTGCATACTGACCAGATGAGATCTCCCCATAGACCATCATCTGATGAGGACCCAAGACCTTCTTTGTACACACATCATCCCTGAAACATCCCTGAAACATCCCTGAAACATCCCTGAAACATCCCTGAAACATCCCTATCCATTACATGCCCGAAACCTTCTCTTATCTATTATATACGGTTTGTTTCGCCAGCACTAGCCTGTTTTCATATAAATCCGCATGAGCGCAGCTCATGTGCGTTTATATGAAAACAGGCGTTTAAGCGTCAGCCTTTTATAAAACCCTTACGGGTAACTCCTGTCCAGAGTTTTACCCCGGT
>JAYEKR010000062.1:0-4992 GCA_034661115.1 Thermodesulfobacteriota bacterium
CTAATTTCCACGTTCAACGTTCCGTGAACGGTTACAATAACAGGAACACCACCACAGTCATTCCCGCGAAGGCGGGAATCCAGTGTTCCAGATAATTCACGTTTCTGGACCCCCGCCTTCGCGGGGGGTGACGCGGAAAGCACGTTCCGTGAACGGTTACCTGAGATATTACAATGTCTTTTTAGTTGTGGTGTCCTTGATATTCAGCTGTTCGTGGACCGCGGTTATTCGCAGCCACGACAATGCCCATATGAGGAAGAGCAGAAGCAGGGCAGAGGCGAGAAAGGCGCTCAGCATGAGCATGACCTTGAAGAGATGATATCCTGAGATCTCGAGCAGGGTCTCTTCGGGCGAAATGATGCCGGTAATATGACCATTGTATGCATGCCATGCGAGAGAGTATCTATCTTTAACGACCCCTTTGCGGATCCAGCCTGTTCCGCTTTGGCCGCTATGCATGAGGCCTATCATCCCTTCTGAATGATCAAATACGCCAAAGGCCTTGCCTGTCTTTGTGTTTACCCTGAGATCCGGCGTGCTCGATGCTGTTATGGTATCCCCGGTTATAACAAAATAATCAAAACTGCTGCAAAAAGGCCATTTCTGGTCGGTATTCTGGCCAGTCCACATCTCGGCAAGTCCGGAGAGCCTTTCTTGCATCAGGGTCATTTCCTTGAGATGCCCATCTTTGGTGCTTGTCATAAAAAACCATGCAAGAACCCACACAACAACAAGAACGAGGAGAATGCTGATTTCCACCAGGGATATTTTTTTTTGTAATTGAGACGAATGCTCCATGAATATCCAGCTAACTACAATTAAAGGGCAAAATCAAGTGGTATGTAATCAAGCGGGCAGAAACAGGTATGGTGTCCCCCGATTACCTGTGGCTTTATGTCCCATCCATACCCCGGGACTATTGCAGAATAAACACAGCTGTGATACCAGGGATATTACAAAGAGAGGTAACCCTATGGTTTCTGTGTTTGTTCTGGATGTGGGTTCTCTGGCATGATAACTGCATACCATAACGAAGCAAGAGGGAATGGAGACAATGGATATGAATAAAAAAACAGGTCTTGATATGGTAATGAAAAACATGGATCCAGACAGGGCAACAAAGATTCTGGCCAAGAGTTTTTATAAAGAGATGAAGAAAAACGGTTTTGCCAACAGGGATATAATCCGTTTTTCAAGAGAAGTCGTTGAATGTATGGCCATGGATATGTTTGAGCCCGGTGAATGTGCAGAGGAGTCAAAAAAGGTCAGTCAGCTTATTGGGTAGTCAGCTTGCTTATTGGGTAGTCAGCTTATGGATTAATGTGTTCCACCGGGTATTTTTTGATAATCCCGATAATTCGTTCAACCACCTCTTTCAATGACATATCTGTTGTATCCAGGACAATAGCATCTTCAGGTATAATCAGGGGTGCGACTGAGCGGGTTGAGTCCCTTTTGTCGCGGTCTTTGATTGCCTTGAGTATTGCATCATAGGTTGTTTCCTGCGCGGTTATTTCCTGCGCGGTTGTTTCTTTTTTTCTTGTTGTGAGTTCCCTGTATCTTCTTAAAGCCCTTTCTCGGGCATCTGCATCCATGAATATTTTTATATTTGCGTGAGGGAATACAACCGAGCCCGTGTCCCTTCCCTCTGCAACGATATTCGTGTTCGATGCAATCGAACGCTGTATTCCTGTAAGGGTTGCCCGTACCTCGGGGTGTATGGCAATGCGTGATGCCAGGCCGCTGATGTGGTGCATGCGGATTTGAGATGTGACATCCCTTTTGTTGACCCATACGCATCCATTTTTGATCTCGATAGAGGTTTTCCCTATGATCCCTGCGCATTCAATTTGGTTGTCAGGATCGCCTTTCGCCTCTTCAATGGCCAGTGCGGCAGCACGGTATAAGGCGCCTGTATCCAGGAACAAAAACCCCGTTTTTTGGGCCACCTGTCTTGCTACGCTGGATTTTCCGGTACCTGAAGGTCCGTCAATGGTGACGATATGGTGATTCAAGGCAACAAGGCCTTCATATCGTCGAAAAATGCAGGGTAGGAGATGTCCACACAGGACGTGTCGTCCATGCTTATCGCTATGTCCGCGATTTTTGAGAGGATGAAAAAAGACATGGCGATTCGGTGATCAGAAAAGGTCTGGATGCTGCCTGTGTGCAGTGGCGTTTTTCCATGGATTATCATGCCGTCATCCTGTTCTTCAACCCTTGCCCCAAGCCCTTCAAGCCCCTGGACCATGGCCTTTATCCGGTCTGTCTCCTTGACCCTCAATTCTGCGGCGTCGCGGATAATGCTTTGCCCCTCTGCCATGCATGCAGCGACAGCAAGGACAGGGAGTTCATCGATGAGCCGGGGTATCTCTTTGCCCTTGATGATCGTTGCCTGTAGCCCTGAACCCTTGACACAGATATCCCCAATGGGTTCTCCGGATATGGTTTTTTCGTTTTCCATGGAGATATCTGCGCCCATGCGGGCAAGGACATCCAGGAAGGCGGTCCTTGTCGGGTTGAGGCATACCCCCTTTAAGATCAGGAACGATCCGGGTGTGGCTGCCGCCCATACTGCAGGAAATGCGGCAGATGAAGGGTCTGCACCCACCACGATTTCTCTTGCCTCTATCTCTACCGGCCCGTTGATCGCCACGGTATTGCCCCGCATTTCCGGGGCAGCCCCGAAGAATTCAAGCATGCGTTCTGTATGGTCACGGCTCTTTGATGGCTCCTTTACGCTTGTGCGTCCATTGGCCGACATGCCTGCAAGCAGGATGGCGGATTTCACCTGTGCGCTGGCGGTTTTCATTTCATGGGCCATGGCCACCAGACGTGAGCCTCTTATGGCCATGGGGAGATAATTGTCTTTCCTGGCCATAAAGGATGCACCCATAGCGCTCAGAGGATCCATGATGCGTTTCATGGGCCGTTTTTTCAAGGAGTCATCGCCTGTTATTATACTTACCCCGTCAATGCCGGCCAGGATGCCGCTCAAAAGCCTTGTGGTGGTCCCTGAGTTGCCCGCGTCAATGGGTTTTTCGGGCTCTCTGAGACTCGAACCGGTAACGATCCACAGGTCGTGGTCTTTTTTTATTTGTGCACCAAGGGCCTCCATGGCCTGCCTGGTTCTCTCAACATCCTGAGAAGAAAGCGCCCCATGGATAACGGTTTTTCCCCTTGCCATGGCGCCGAACATAAAGGCGCGGTGTGATATGGATTTGTCCCCTGGTACCCTCAATTCTCCGCGTATCTTCATCTTCAGCATCCTATATGGAAAACCATGTGTTGGTCAAGGATTACAGGGCCTGCAAAGGAGATTGTAACCGTTCACGGCTATTTCAAGCCGTTCACGGCTACAGGAGATCAAAAGGGGGTTTTCACGCAAAGGCGTCTGTCTGCGTGCAGCGCACAGGCAGGCAAAGATCGCAAAAAACAGGAAAAATGATACAAAAGGGTAGTATTTTCGTGATCCTGGCATTCTTTGCGTGAGAATATTTCCCCGTCCCTGGTTGTGAGCGCACCAGCGCTCATGCGGGTTTATTTGACACAGTGGACAGTCACTGAAAATATCCGCTGGAGAGGTAATAGTTCAAACGGTCATAGAAAAAAATGATACGGTTGTTGAATTCAAGGGCAGTATATATCTCCATTGGAGATGACAGGATCCTTTTCTTTACCACGTGCATCCAGATGGTTTTTCGGCTCAGCGCCATGGATGTCAGGATGTCTGGAAGGGGTATCCCCATATCACAGAGGTTTCGTCCCTCAGGGACAAATTTTTTCAGGTCGTGTATTGCGCTGCCGCCTGAGAGCCATGAGCGCATTTTCTGAAGGATTTTTTTATTCAGGCGTACAAGTGTGTCCATGTGTCCTGCAAGGAGCGGGATTCTATGCCTGATATCCTTTTCCCATGCCAGGGATATCTCGTCAAGATCGCTGGAAAGCATTTGTATGAGTACATTGGAAAGGAGGTTTTCGTGTCTGTCGGATGCAGTCATGATATGGTCTGTTGGATCCATCTGTGGGAAGAGTTTTTTAAAGGAATCGATCATGGACCATGTATCCCGGTTTTGAGCGATGTAGATGTTGATGGCCTTTTTATTGGATGACCATGCAAGTTCTGGAATTTTCATTATTGGAAAATATGCGGCCATGGAGGCATCATCACCCGGAGATATGTTTCCACCAGTATATTGAACCTCATATGTGACAATGGCTAAGGCCCCGTAGAGGTAGTTATCCACGGTATCCACATCTATGAGCCGGATGATGCTGCCTTCAATCCCGGCCTCTTCCCTCAGTTCTCTCAAGGCCGCGTCCCTGACTTCCTCACCTGTCTCGGCAAAACCGATGGGGAGGCACCACATATCCTTGTAAGGTTCATTCTTTCGTTTTACCAGCAGGACCTCACGTTTGTCGTTCACCACAATGGAGCTGGCGACCGGCAGAGGGTTTTTGTAGAAAAAGGTCCTGCATTCCGGGCAATACGCCCGTGGTGTCTTGTTTTCCTCTTTGGTTACAAGGTGTGATCCGCAATAGCAGCAGTATTTGCGTTGTTTTTCCATGAATACTTTCCCCCTAAAAGGTCCTGCAGCGAAAGACTGCGTCATCTTTTATGATGGAAAATTGGCCCTGTCTCTGTGCGAGTCCACGGATGGATGAGAAAAAGGCATCTTCCATCTCATGGATTTTTGATGGCGAGTGGTCACGGACATCCTTAAACAGGAGGTATGACTTTTTTTTCAGGTAATCAATGCACGCATTGATTGTGTCAGGGTCAAAGGACAGGGCGTTTTTATAGATTATTCGTTCCACCTCATTAAAATATGGTCTTAGTTGAGATTCACCATCCTCAAGGCAAAAGGCATTGAACAGGGATTGTATCCGTGTTTCTCTGGGCGGATCTATCCCGATACTCTCCATGCTTTTGGGGATCAGACTCACCACCTCATCCAGGGAATCCCTTGTGTGCGTCAATGCAAGGAAAAT
>JAYEKR010000063.1:0-21650 GCA_034661115.1 Thermodesulfobacteriota bacterium
AGGTCCTAAGGGACGTAACCTTCAGGGTTGCACCTCTTGAGAGGGCAGATGCCTTTGAGATGATGGATGAGATCAAGGCCAGAAAACTCCTGGACGAGTTCAGGGGGAAGCCTGCGGTCAACCGGGGGCTTCTGGCCGATATCCTTGTCAATATCGGAAGGATCGGGCTGGAGCTGGAGCAGGTGGCAGAGATAGATATCAATCCCCTTATTATCAAAGGTGAAGAACCCGTTGCCGTGGATGCACTGGTTGTATTAAACGGGTTGTAGGCTGGGAATCAACCAGAGCTGCCTTGCCGTGAATCTGCCCTTGAATGCCCTTTTTATGGCGCCCATGGTGGATCTTTCGCATGTGGCGTATCGTGAGCTTGTAAGGGGCTTCGGGGGATGCGATCTCTTTTATTCAGAGATGCTCAATTCGCGAATTGTTCCAAAGGAAGACCTTTCCACCTCTGCCTATCTGCAATGGGCATGCCTGGACGACCTTATTTTTCAGATAGTCGGCAATGATTTTTCAGCGATGCAGGCGGCCATAAAGAGACTGGATGCCCTGCACCCCAGGGGCATTGATATCAATATGGGGTGCTCTCTGAAAAAGATCCGGGCCCATGGATGGGGGGCCTCTCTCATGACAGATCCGGGTGTTGCCAAGGTGCTTGTATCCGGTTTCAGGAAGGCCACAGATGGCCCCCTGTCCGTGAAGATGAGGATAGGGGATACCCCTGATATGGCATATCTCCTGGGGTTTGCATCCATGCTGGAAGCATGCGGCGTGGATTTCCTGGTGCTGCATGCCAGGACCTCAAAAGAGGGGATGTCCAGGAGGGCCAGGTGGGAATACATTGCGGCCCTTAAGGCGCATTTGTCCATACCCGTTATAGGCAATGGCGGCATAAATGGCCCTGGTGATGTCCTTGAAATGTTTAAAAAAACCGGATGTGACGGGGTCATGATCGGAAGGCAGGCCATTGTCACGCCCTGGATATTCAGGGATACAAAGGCGCTTATGGCCGGAGAGCCTGCCCCTGTGCGTCCTGATATAATGGGCGTTACGCTGGACCTGATCTCCCTGCTCGAGAAATATTTTACCCCGGATATTGCATGGAAACGTTTTAAGACCGCGTTTACCTGGCTCAGCAAAAACCTTGTCTATGGCCATTATCTTTTAAAAGAGATAAATCGTCTGCCGAACATGGATGCGGCAAAAGGGACCATTATAAAGGCCTTTGATGACGGCATGTCATAAGGTTTATGTATACAATATGGCTTGCCTAAGTCGCAGGTGTGCGGATATGATAAGAAAAGATTATGGATAAAATCTTTTATGAAATCCTTGACCTGTTGCCGGTAGGTGTTATCCTTGCCGACGATAAGGGACGTGTGGTCTATATAAATCCCAGTGCCATCGAGTGCATGGGGATTACACAAAAGGAGATCTTCGGGCTGAACCTGTCCACGATTATCCATTACCAGGGTTCGAAAAAGGAGATGTTTCTTCGCACAAAGGCAAATAAAATGGTCCCGGTGAGGTTTTCTCTGCATACCCTTGGTGATGACAGGCGCCTTGCAATACTGAACAATATTTCGGAGATCCATGATCTCCAACAGGAGCTGCTCAAGATGGACCGGCTCGCATCCCTTGGTGAGCTTACCTCCGGCATTGCCCATGAGATCCGAAACCCCCTGGCCGCCATGAAGACAACGGCCCAGGCTCTGAATGAGGAGCTTGGCAGGTATGATCACCGCAGGGAATATGTCGCAAGGATCATCAAGGAGATTGACCGCCTGAACCACCTGGTCCTGAGCTTCTTTGATTTTGCGAAGCCCAGGGCACTTGATTTGCGGGAATGCAGTCTTACCAGTGTCACGGAAAATGCCGTGTACATGGTGAGGGATATGGCAAGACAGAACCATGTAAAGATTGTCGAGGCCTATCCAGAGGAAGATCTCTTTGTCAAAGCTGACCAGGACATGATTCAGCAGGTCCTCATGAATATCCTTATCAATGCAGTCCAGTCCATGAAAACAGGGGGAGATCTGAGTCTGCAGATGGAGAGCGACAATGAAGAGGCCAGGATTGTCATAAAGGATACAGGTAAGGGGATACCCGATAATTTGAGGTCACGTATTTTTGATCCTTTTTTTACGACCAAACCCAAAGGCGTGGGACTGGGGCTTTCCGTATCCTATCGTATCATGAGGATGCATTCGGGTAATATTACCTTTTTTTCGGACCTGGGCGGTACTACCTTTACTGTTTCTTTGCCCGTTGATATACCTGAATCATAACCCTGTTGAATCAATCCAGTGGTTGTTATAGCCTGTTGATATGTATATAAACCGGTTAAGGTGAGTCGTCTTCTTGTGGCGGTCGCATATATGAATAGAATATACTATGGAGGTTATGATGCCGTTTTTTTCGTCTACTGCTTATGCAGCAACAACCCAGTTCAGTGGCCATATCGGGGTTATGGTCATCGATGCGGATCCTGTGGTGAAGCTGGTTCTTCTGACCCTTTTTGTATTTTCAATAATTTCGTGGGCGATTGTTATCCGCAAGTGGGTATTGTTTGGCCGGGCAAAACACCGTTCCGGCAAGATCCTTGACCGGCTGCGGCAGGGGGGAACCATGGTGGATCTCCAGGAACATGTGGACGATATGGGTCCAAGCCCGGTTTCCAGGATGTTCCATGAGGGGCGCGAAGAGCTTGTCCTTATTACCAGCAAGGGTACGAGCATCCCCATGTCCATGTTGACAAATGTGGAAAACCGCATAGCATCCTGCGCAAGTACCGAGGCTATGCAGCTTTCTGGCGGACTGGGCTTTCTGGCCAGTATCAGCAATGCCTCGCCCTTTATCGGACTCTTCGGTACGGTATGGGGCATAATGGATTCCTTCAGGGAGATAGGGGTTATGGGGTCTGCAAGCCTTGCCACGGTTGCGCCCGGTATATCCGAGGCCCTTATCGCCACTGCGGCAGGGCTTTTTGTGGCCATACCAGCGGTCCTGTTCTATAATTATTTTATTTCAGTGGAGGACCAGATCACATCCCAGATGGATCGTTTTCAGATCGATTTTATGAACTGGATAAGGAGAGGGATGATCCATGGCGAAAAATAGAAAAAACAGGCCTGTATCCGAGATCAATGTGACACCCCTGGTGGATGTCATGCTGGTTCTTCTTATTATATTCATGGTTTGTGCCCCCATGATGAAGGAGGGGCTGGAGGTCGATCTCCCGGAGGCCCAGGCCAGGGCCATAGAGGGCAGAACCCAGGATCTCGTGCTTACGGTTACAAAGGGAAAAAGGGTGGAGATCAACGGAACCCGGGTAGGGCTTGATCGTCTTGATGTGATCCTGGGGCAGATCAAGGAGCAAAGGGGTGTGGACAATGTCTATCTCCAGGCGGACAAGGCAGTGAACTATGGCTTTGTTGTCCGTGTGATGGGTATCCTTCACTCCGTTGGTCTGAACCATATCGGGCTGGTGACGCAGCCGGAAAGCAAGAAGGCAGGATGAACAATACACTGGCCTTTGTCTCTATCTCTGCGATTTGCCATTGTGGTTTATTGTGGTTTTTTCTGGGGGCAGGGGTTTCTTCTTCCATGCCCGCAATGGACAGGGTCTACGAGGTCTCCCTTGTTTCTCGGCCTGCATCCGTGTCCGGGCATACGCCTGGACAAACACAAGGGCGTTATGCAAAGGTCAGGAAATATATCCGCAGGGAGGGGGAATCCCAGGCAAGGCCATTAAGCGGGATTACCAGGGAGACTCTCCAAAAGTCAAAGGCGCCACATTTATCTCCTTCCCGTATAGAACCCGCAAAGCCCGCAGAACCGGCTGCATCCGTGGGACCAGGTGCGTACAAGGCCTCTCATGGTGTGCAGGGAAAGGGAGCAGGCTTTGGTGCCGGGGCTGCCGAGGTATGGATTGCAGAGGTCAGGAATGTCGTTCTTTCCCGTTTTAAGGTCCCTCCGGAGGTCAATACCTTTGACAAGGTGCTCAAAACCACCTATTACCTGAGGATATCAAGGCAGGGGATACTGAAGGAAAAAAAGCTCATGGTTTCATCCGGTAACCGCCTCTTTGATATGTCCGTTTTTCTCGCCCTTCAGGGTGTACAGAGGTTTCCGCCCCCTCCTGCATCAATAATGGCCGGAAGGCAGATCAGGGGTTTTACCATGTCATTTTCACCACCCAAATAGGGAGTCAATTGAAATGAAAAAGATCATTGTTGCTGCCATTATCATCTTGTTTATTTGTCCATGTGCATATTCCAAAGACCTGCACATAGATATCCAGGCAAAGGGTTTCACAAGGCTCAATGTTGCCATGCCCCCCTTTGCCGGACGATCCGGTTCTGCCCTGGACCTGTGGAAAATATGTTCAAAGGACCTTGAAATGTCCGGTGTCTTTACCCTCCTGGCCCCAAAGGGTTATCTGAGTCCGGGCCCTATTGCCCACGTAAAAGAGGGGACATTGAAGGACTGGATGCTCATAGGCGCGGATTATGTGATTACCGGTATGGTTACGGATAAAGACAAGAGGGTGGAACTAGGTATTGAGGTCATTAAGGTTGCGACCAGCCGGGTTATTCTGAAGAAGACCTATGCCATTGCTGCAAAGAACAGGGTCAGGCTGGCACATTCCTTTATGGATGATTTTATGGACAAGAGCCTCGGGCTTTCTCCTGTGTTTTCATCCAGGATCGTCTGCTGTCAGAAGAAACAGGGGAAAAAACAACTTTTTATGTCATGGTGCGATGGGACTGCAGGAAAAACGATATCCGGGCTTGGCAACCTTGTACTGAACCCTGCATGGGCCCCCGGGGCCGGGCATATTGCCTTTGTGTCCTACTGGAGAGACAATCCCGATCTTTATATGCTCGATCTTGCCTCGTTCCGGGTAAGGCTTGTCTCCTCAAGTCCGGGCATCAATACCACGCCGGCATTTACCCCCTCAGGAGACAAGATCGCAGCCACTTTGTTCAAGTATGGAAATCCGGACATATTCCTTGTGGATATAAAGACCAGAAAGGCCACACGGCTTACCAAAAGCTGGGGCACGGATACCTCTCCCAGTTTTTCTCCGGATGCAAAGACCATGGTC
Source organism: Thermodesulfobacteriota bacterium (assembly GCA_034661115.1). GTDB lineage: Bacteria > Desulfobacterota > Desulfomonilia > UBA1062 > UBA1062 > JAYEKR01. The sequence continues at coordinate 5,111 of JAYEKR010000063.1, forward strand.
TTCTGTTCCAGCAGGGGAGGCAACCCGCAGATATATATCAGGGATATAGCGACCCGCAGGATTCAGCGTCTTACCTTTGAGGGAAAATACAATACCGCGCCGGCGTTTTCCCCGAGGGGAGATCTCATTGCCTTTACGCACAGTGCCAAAGATAAACGATTCCATATCGCTGTCATACGTCCGGACGGCAGCCATATGAGGGTTTTGCCCGGAACCCTCAATGGAGATGAGTCTCCGAGCTTTTCCCCGGACGGACGTCTGATTGCCTTTGCCTCGTCTGACGGTAATATCTATGTGTGTGATCTGGCCGGTTCTGATCCAGTGCGGGTTATCGGGGGGCAAGGGGTGTATACAGAGCCGAGCTGGTCAGGGGTGGTGGAGAGATAAATCTTAATATGAGAGATATCAAATATATCTCATATGTATTTTGCACTTGACCTGTGATATAATTATATTAATTTATTGGTAACAGGAGATATATAATCAAAAAATACTGATCCAGGAGGATAAAATGAGGGATTTTGTGAGGGTACTGGCTGTTCTGGCGATTATGGGGATGTTTTTAATGGTTACAGGTTGCGGGAAAAAGAAGGTGGAGCAGGTTGATGAGGTGGTTCCACCTGAGGTTGAAGTGGTCGAGCCCCAGGGGCAGCCTGAGCCTGTAATGCCGGAGCCCGAAATTGAGGTGGTCGAGGTGGTCGAGGTGGCAGCGCCTACCATGGAAGAGCAGATCTCGGTATTTGAGGACAGGGATGTACTTTTTGGTTATGACAAATTCAATCTCACACCCGAGGCCATGAAGATCCTGGCTGAAAAAGCGAGTTTTCTCAATGCGAACAATGAGATGAAGGTCCGTATTGATGGGAATTGTGATAACAGGGGTTCTGCGGAATATAATCTGGCTCTGGGTGAAAGAAGGGCAAGGGCCGCCAGTGATTATCTTGTGTTTCTGGGGATAGATCCGAACCGTATCAGCACCATATCCTATGGAGAGGAAAGGCCTGTTAATCCCGCAAATAACGAGGAGGCCTGGGCCGAAAACAGAAGGGATCATTTTGTCATTACAGGTCAATAGGTCATGATTAAAAGGGTGTCCGGGGTTGCCCTGCTTTTGTTGTTGCTGGCTGGGTGTGCATCACAGCAGGACTTTGATTCGCTTAGCTGGGAGGTGAACACCCTGAGCTCCAGGCTTGAGAAAAGCAATGAGACGTTCAGCCGGAACAAACGTTTGCTGGATCAATGCCTCAAACAGCAGGCCACGCTTCAGGCAAGGTATGCAGAGCTCCAGACCGAGTTCATGTCCCTCAAGGGCAGTATCGATGAGGTGTCTGTCCTGGGGGCTGGCGTGGACGACAAGAGGCTTGATGCCATGGAGCGCCGGATCGACGATTTTCAGCTTCAGCTTGATGATTTTGCCAGTAGCACCGCGGTACTGTACAAGGATGGTCTGGATGCTTACAAAAAGGCTAAGTACGAGGAAGCCATTGGGGTTTTTGATGCATATCTTGAGGGCAAGCCCGATGATTCCCTGGTGGATAATGCACATTTCTGGACAGGGGAGAGTCTTTACCAGATGGGCCGTTACGAAGATGCCGTTCTCAGCTATGATCGTGTCGTCAAGAAGTTTCCAGGCAGCGAAAAGGTTCCCGATGCCATGCTCAAGCAGGGGATGTCTTTCTTGAGGCTTGGCGATAAACAGACAGGAAGGCTCATCATGGGGCGTCTTGTGAAAGAATATGGAAAAAGTGATGCCGCATCCAGGGCCAGGGACCTGTTGGGAGGTAAATAATGGGAAAATTGATTACGATATCAAGGGATTACGGATGTGGCGCCTTAGAGCTTTCAAAGGTAATGGCCAAGGGATTGGGGTATGAATATCTGGACAATGCCCTGATTATTGATCTGGCCAAAAAGATGAAGACTTCCGAAGGGGAGCTTAAATCCTATGAGGACGGCACATCTATCGGGCTTTTTAAGTTTATCAACAGGTATATGACCGATGCCCTTGTAAAAACCATACTTGGGGATGATTTTTCCTATGTGGATGACAAGAGTTACAAGGCTGCCCTTGAGGGTTTTTTCAGCGATCTGGCGGACCAGGGTAATGTGGTGGCGGTCGGAAGGGCTGCCCAGTGTATCCTTGGTGACCGTGATGATGTGGTGAGGATCCGTCTGGTAGCACCCATGGAATACCGAAAACGGTTTTTGGTAGCCAAACAAAAGGTTTCCCTTGTAGATGCGGGCCATATACTTGCAAAAAAGGACAAGGAAAGGGTGGCATATCATAATGCCCTGTTCTTTTCCTATTTCAACGATCCTACGCTTTATCACGCCACCATCAATCTCGGCGTGGTTCCGCAGGATACGGCTATCGGGATGATCAAGGCGCTCCTTTAGTAGGTTGCCTGGGGCAACCTACAGGGCCTTGCAATATAAAGTATTGCGTCCGGAAGCAAGCCGGTTACAGAAAATATAAGGTGAAAGATGAATATTAATCCATACAGGGTCATACCTACTCTTCCTGAAACATTGAGCCCCTTACTTAATCTTTCATATAATATCTGGTACGCCTGGAACTCCAGCGGCCTGAGGCTTTTTCAGCATATGGACCGTGACCTATGGGAAAAAGTGGGGCATAATCCGGTTGAGATGCTCTCCAGTCTGTCTCAAGGTAGGATCCTCGAACTTATGGAGGATGCAGGTTTCCTTTCACAGATGGGCAGGGTGTGGGAGTCATTCACTGACTATATTTCGGAAAAGGGGGCATATTCCTTTCTCCTTTCACGGCCCCTTGATTTCCGTGTCGCGTACTTTTCCATGGAATTCGGTCTTACAGAGAGTCTGCCCATCTATTCCGGAGGGCTTGGAATCCTTGCCGGTGATCATCTGAAAAGTGCCAGTGACCTCAGTCTGCCCCTGACTGGTGTGGGGCTCATGTACAAGAACGGATACTTTTCCCAGTACCTCAGCAATGACGGCTGGCAGCAGGAGGAGTTTCCGGACAATGATTTTTATCATATGCCCCTGACTTTGGTGAGAGACGAACACTCAAGACCAATAATGATTGCGGTTGACCTTATGGGAAGGCAATGCAAGGCACAGATATGGAAATGCCAGGTCGGCAGGGTTTCCCTTTATCTCCTGGATTCAAATATCGAGGAAAATGCACCTGCGGAACGAAGGGTGACATCCAGTCTCTATGCAGGAAACATGGAGGATCGTCTGAGGCAGGAGATCCTGCTGGGTATCGGCGGTGTAAGGGCATTGCAGGCTATAGGGGAAGACCCTGTTGTGTATCACATGAACGAGGGACACAGCTTTCTCGTGGCCCTTGAGCGGATACGTATGCTGATGGAAAATCATGGACTGGATATGGATACAGCCAGGACCGTGGTGAATGCATCCCTTGTCTTTACCACGCATACTCCGGTTCCTGCGGGTAATGATGTGTTTGATCCGGGCCTGATGGAGAGGTATCTGGGTAAGGAAGTCAAGGGCATCGGGATTGAATGGCAGGCCTTTTTCGAGATGGGAAGAATCTCTCCAGAAGACAGCAATGAGCCCTTTGGTGCAACCGTGTTTGCCCTTAAGAACTCGGCATTCCGCAATGGGGTGAGCCGTCTTCACGGCGAGGTATCAAGACAGATGTGGAAGGGGGTATGGCCCGAAGCGGGACTGGACGATGTCCCCATATCCAGGGTTACAAACGGGATACATATCCCTTCCTGGATTTCTTCGGATCTGGCCGGGCTTTTTGACCGTTATATCGGCCCTAAATGGAAGGAGGATCCGGACAATCAAAAGGTCTGGGAGAGGATTGATGTCATACCGGACAATGAGATCTGGTTTGCCCATCAGAGGCGTCGGGAAAGGCTGGTATCCTTTGCCAGGCAGAGGCTTGTGGAACAGGTCAGGGCCAGGGGGGGCAAACAGAGAGATATAGACCGTGCCGGGGAGGTGTTGCATTCCGAGGCACTGACCATTGGATTTGCAAAGAGATTTGCCTCATATAAGAGGGGAGGTCTGATATTCAGCGATATTGAACGGCTCAGGGCCATACTCCTGGATGATAAAAGGCCTGTGCAGCTGATCATCTCCGGCAAGGCCCATCCAAGGGACAATGACGGCAAGGCGATTATACAAAAGATGATACATATAACCCGGGACGATCCTTTCAGGGACCGGGTCGTGTTTCTTGAGGACTATAACATCAATATAGCACGATATCTGGTCCAGGGTGTGGATGTCTGGCTCAATACCCCTCGAAGACCCCTGGAGGCCTGCGGCACCTCCGGCATGAAATCCACGGCCAATGGAGCATTGAACCTCAGTGTGCTGGATGGATGGTGGGTGGAGGGTTATAACCCGGAACTGGGATGGGCCATCGGCAGCGGAGAGACCTATGCGAACCAGGATTACCAGGACGAGGTGGAAGGCAGGGCCATCTATGACCTTCTGGAAAGGGAGATAATCCCCCTGTTTTATGAAAGGGGCCTGGACGGTCTTCCAAGGGGCTGGATATCCATGATGAAAAAGTCCATGAGGTCGCTATGCCCGGTGTTCAATTCCAACCGGATGGTCCAGGAGTATACAGACCGGTGCTATATGGAAGCGGCCATGGTCCACCGCAGCCTTGTCGAGAATAATTTCCATGCGGCAGGGGAATTTGTTGAGTGGGCGAAACGAATCAGAAAGGCCTGGCCCGGGGTTAAGATTCTGGATATGTTACATAAACAGGGCGATGAGGTAAAGGTCCATGCCGATATGGTGGTCAATGCCACAGTGATGCTTGGAGACCTTGAACCGTCGGACATAACCTGCTCCATCTATTATGGTCATCTGGACGAGGCAGGGTGTATTCAGGACGCAAAAGAGATTGAAATGCAGCATGTCAGCCGAAAAGACAGGCAGGCATATCTTTTTGAAGGCAATATAGACTGCGAGGATACAGGCCGGTTTGGATACACCGTAAGGGTGTTGCCAAGGCATGAATACTGCCGGCATCCAGTAGACCTCGGACTCGTATGCTGGGCCTGACAAGGGAATGATATGGTAGTTGTTACCGGGGGAGCAGGGTTTATAGGGAGCTGGATCGTATGGTCTCTCAATCGCAGGGGGATCGAGAATATCCTGGTGGTAGACCATATCGGGGACTCAGAGAAATGGAAGAATCTGCGTTCACTCAGGTTTTGCGACTACATGGAAAAAGACGCGTTTATTTCCAGGATCCACAATAAAGATCCACTGCCGGATATCCGGACCATTTTTCACATGGGGGCCTGTTCCAGCACTACACAGACAGATGGGTCATATTTGGTGCATAATAATTTTGAGTACACAAAGGCACTTGCCGCATATGCGTCTTTACGGAAGATACGTTTCATATACGCATCGAGCGCTGCTACCTATGGAGACGGGGCAAAGGGATTCCAGGATGATGAGTCCAGGATGAATGGGTTGTTGCCTCTCAATATGTATGGTTACTCAAAACAACTCTTTGACCTGTGGGCCGCGCAGAGGGACATGCTTTCCAGTATGGTGGGGATTAAATTCTTCAATGTGTTCGGGCCGAACGAGAACCACAAGGGCGCAATGAGGAGTTTTGTTTTAAAGGGTTTTGAGCAGATTAAAAAAACAGGTTCCCTGCGGCTTTTCCAATCGTGCAGGGACGATTTCAGGGACGGCGAGCAGCTCAGAGATTTTGTCTATGCAGCCGATGCCGCTGCCATGGCCCTGTTTTTCATGGATAACCCCCGGGCCAATGGCATATTCAATGTGGGTACCGGACGTGCCCGGTCATGGAACGACCTTGCAGGGGCCATATTCAAGGCCATGGCAATTACCCCGAGGATCGAGTACATAGCAATGCCCGAAGACCTGAAGGATAAATACCAGTACTATACCCAGGCGGATATATCGAAGATACGCTCGGCCGGATATGCGGCCGAAACAATGCCTCTGGAGGACGCGGTAAAGGAATACATCAGGGAATACCTTAATAATGATGCCCATCTGGGCGAGAGAGTGGAAGGGCAGATGAATCCGTAATCCTTTTTATCTTGACACCCGGCACGTATATATGAAGGGAATAAGGGGTAACATCTGTGTCTTTGTTGAATCCGCCTTCAAAGCCCGCTATGGTGGACATCCACCATTGTATTCGTTCGCTATGGTAGACAGGGAAGGTGGAGGATTCCCGGGGTTGATTTTCTGTACTGTAGGGGCAGGGCTTGTTTCTGCCCTTGTTTGCAGCCTTTTATCTCTGGTTGTGAGCGCAGGGATATGTATGCGAGAGTGGCGGAACTGGCAGACGCGCTGGATTTAGGATCCAGTGGATAACACCGTGGGGGTTCGAGTCCCCCCTCTCGCATTATTGAAATCATTCATTATTTGTAGCCGTTCACGGCTTGAACTTGGAAATTAGAAATTAGAAATTGGGGAGAAATGAAACGAGTTTACGGACTGGATGTTTACAAACTGGCAGAAGCTTTATCAGATATGGTCTGGCACGATTTTGATAAGTGGAACAAAATTGAATGCGTTCGTCAACAGTACAAAAGCATAAAGGCCAAACTTCCAATTTCCAATTTCAACGTTCCGTGAACGGTTACCATTATTTCAAGAACAGTCATCTCGTTATGATCGGAAAACGAAAGTCCCTGGTAAATATTCAGGTTCAACGGTTCAGCGTTGGTAAGCGATGATATGTGAACGGTTTTGTTGCAATTGAGGCATGTGGGCCGGCAAAGTGCAGTAACTTGAAGTGTAGCGTCTGAAAATATGAAAAACGCGGGAGTAGCAAACCTTGGATCTGACAACCTGAATAGTTGCAGACCATAACAAAAGGCCTTGACACCCATGGGGGTACCTTATATACAAAGCAGGCTTTGAACAAAATTTTCCTTGGAGGAAGGGGGGTGTTTTTTTAATAGATGCCTGGAATTAGAGTAAGAGAAAGCGAACCGTTTGAAAGCGCAATGAAGCGTTTCAAAAAGCAGGTGGAGAAGGCCGGTGTCCTCTCTGAGGTCAGAAAACGTGAGTATTACGAGAAGCCAAGCGTAAAGAAGAAGAAAAAGGCGATTGCTGCACGTAAACGCGCGTTAAAGAGGATGCATAAGACCAGAACCTTTTATTAAACCTAAAAGATAGTGTTCAGACGATGCCAGGACAGGGGTTTCCCTGTCCTGGCATTTTATTCAAAAGGGATTTTTTCAGGGTGTGGATTGTTTTTAACAATACCCATGGATGGTTTCCTCGGGTGGATGTGCGGGTAATATTTGGAATTCATGGCAAGAGATCTGCTGGAATTTTCTAGTCTCAAGGGTTATATCCGGTCATTTATAGCCTCTGATGTGGGGATGCGTGCGCTTGAAGACCTTGGGCCGTTTGATTCATGGCAGGAGGCCGCAGTACGTTCGGGTCTGGTTAAAGAGATAATGGATCTTTTGCAGACCGACCACCCGCTCCATATTGTCCCGGTTGAGGATATTGCATGTTTTCTCGACACCCGACAAGGTGGCATAATCAATGGACCGGATCTTCACACGATCTCATGCGCATTGAGGGCCATGGCCCGGGTCAAGGGAGATCTGGAGGCCTCCGGTTTTCTCGGGACCCAGTCTTCCATGATGATGGATCTCGATGGGATATATTCAGAACTGGATGCATGCCTGGAGCCGGACGGTGGATTCAAAGAGGGTGCCAGCCCCGGGCTCAAACGGCTCAAGGGTGAGCTCAGGTCCCTGCGTGCAGGGGTGGTTGAAAGGATGGGTGACCTCCTTGAAACACTTAAGGGCCGTTCCGTGGTGATGGAGGAGATCATAACCACGAGGAACGACCGGTATGTAATCCCCTTGAGGCCTGATTATTCCTCCCGCCTGAGCGGTATTACCCATGATTATTCAAGGACCCGACAGAGTGCCTATGTGGAGCCCCTTGAGATGGTGGAGGCAAATAACCGTTTGAGCCTGTTGCGTTGTGATATTAGGGATGAACAGGCCCGAATACTTAGAGATCTGACCGGTCTTGTCCTTGAAAGGGTTTCTGCCATAAAGAAAAACCTTGAGGTCTATGGACTGATTGATCTTGTCCAGGCCTGTGCTCGATGGGCCATAAAGACCTGTTCCACGATTCCCGGGCTGAGCCGGGGAGAGGTTCATCTGAAGGGCGCACGCCATCCTGTCCTACTTGAAAAAAAAGGTGGATGTGTGCCATTGGACATACATATTCCAGTCGGCACGAACTGCATGATCCTTTCAGGTCCCAATGCAGGGGGCAAGACCGTGGCACTCAAGACCTTGGGGCTGATTATTACCATGGCCAGGAGTGGGCTGCCGGTTCCCTGTGACGAGGGCTCAGTCATCCCGCCAGTGCAAAAGATATGGGTGGCAATGGATATCAACCAGGATATCGAGCAGGGTCTTTCCTCGTTTACGGCCCAGGCCCTGGCTATAAAGGAGATCTATAAATCTGTTCAGGCAAATGACCTTGTTATCCTTGATGAACCAGGAAGCGGGACAGATCATGAACCCGGCGGTGCCATGGCGGTCTCTGTCATAGACGCATTGAGGAAAAAAGGCGCATTGGTCGTGGTCAGCTCTCATTCCGATCTCGTCAAACTCTATTCAGGTACCTCGCAGGGGGTGGTGAATGCGGCCCTGTCCTTTGATGATAAATCGCTGCGGCCCCTCTATGCCATTGAATACGGGGTTACAGGCACCAGCCATGCCTTTGATATACTGGAGTCCATTGGTTTCCCCGGGGGGCTTCTTGAAGAGGCCAGGGGCATTGTTTCCGGCAACTCTGACAGTGGCATGTCCAGCGCAATGAGGGATCTCTCGATGGCATCCAGGATGCGGCATGAGGCCGAGCAGGAGTTGAAAGAGGCAAGAAGGATCAAGGACCTTGCGGCTTCTCAGCATGAGGCCCTGCGTCGGCAAGGTATGGAAAACGCCATCAGGTACAAAAGGTTTTTTGAAAAGATACGTGATCCGGGCGCGAAGCACTGCATGATGGACCCGCAGCAGGCAGAGGTGAAAGAAGAGTTTGCCCGTATCCTTGAAAGCACCTCTCCAGGAGAGGTGCTGGATGTCCATGAGGGTTCTATTGTATGTATACGTGGCAGCAGCACGCAGGGGGTGGTTAAGGCTGTCAATGGTCTTACGGCCGAGGTGATGTTCGGGGATAAACGTATGAAGCTGGGTATTGAGCGCCTTGAGATGGTTCTGCCAGGGGCAGTGGCACGCAAAGACAGGGCTCCAAGGACAACAGGGGCTTATCCATGGGTCGCTCCGGTGGTCCTTGTGGGTATGAGGGTGGACGAGGCCCTTAGCCTGATGGAAAAGGCCTTTGACAGGGCCTTGCTTTCCGGACAGGAATATCTGGAGGTCGTACATGGAAGCGGGACAGGGGCATTGAGAAAGGCAGTCCATGGATACCTGTCCGCGATGCCGGGAGTGCGGTTCAATACTGATCCCGGGGCAGGGAATTTAACCATAATAAGGTTCAGGTGATTATGGGTAAGGAAGATATAATCCGGATAAAAGAGGCAACGGATATTGTAGGTATCATATCCGAACATGTGGCCCTTAACCGCAAGGGACGCACGTACTGGGGGCTTTGTCCCTTTCATGATGAAAAAACCCCCTCCTTCAGTGTGGATCCAGAACGAAGGATGTATAAATGTTTTGGCTGCGGCGCTGGCGGTGATGTGATCAGTTTTTATATGGAGATCAAGGGGCTGGAATTCAAAGAAGCAATACAAGAACTTGCCGCAAGGGCAGGGATTGAGATTGAAACAGGTGCTACCCGCACCCGGGGACCTATATCAGAGGCAAGGGCCTGTTATGATGCAAATCGCCTTGCAATGGATTTTTTCCACCATAATCTCTTTACCCCGGGCGGAGCCCAGGGCCTGGCCTATTTGAAAAAACGAGGGCTGAGCGAGGAAACCATACGGCATTTTGTCCTGGGGTTTGCCCCGGATTCATGGGACTCTCTTATAAGGGTGCTGAAGAAACAGGGCATATCCCTTGATACGGCCTTTAAGGCCGGTCTTATTATAAAGAGACAATCAGGAGGTTATTACGACAGGTTCCGTGGCAGGGTGATCTTTCCCATAAAGGACCTCAATAATGAGGTGGCCGGTTTCGGTGGCAGGGTTATGGGAGAGGGAGAACCTAAATATCTCAATACCCCGGAGACCCCGATCTTTAAGAAACGCAGTCTCCTTTACAATTTGCTCGAGGCAAGGGGGATGATCCGTTCGGAGGGCGTAACTATAGTAGAGGGGTATATGGATGTCATTTCACTGTATAACCATGGATTCTATGCATGTGTCGCTACCCTGGGGACTGCGCTGAGCCAGGAGCATGTCAGGCTGCTTGGCCGGTTCGGGCGTGAGATAACCCTGGTGTTTGACGGGGATGAGGCCGGGAAAAAGGCTATGAAGAGGACGTCCGAGGCCTTTATGCATGCGGAGATCATTCCCAGGGCAGTGGCACTTCCTGATGGTTCGGATCCGGATGATATCGCCACGCGTGATATGGGACAGTGGAAAAAGATGCTCTTTGATGCCTCTTCTCTGTGGGATTTTATTTTTGATGAATCGTTTTCATCCCGCAATACATCAAAACTTGGAGATCAGAGGGCGATAATAGGGGAACTCTCTCCACTTATTGCACAGTTGAAGGACCAGGTGGTTAGAGATCTGCTGGTTCAGAGATTGTCTGAACGGCTGGGGGTCAGACCAGATATAATTCGCGGTCAAATGGGCGCAGGTGCTTCCAGGACATCTCAGGGACAATTGAACCATGAAAAACACAATATCCTTGAGGAAACACTGGTCAGGCTCATGCTTTTTGATGAAGATGCGATAAGGGTTGTTGATCAATTGTCCATTGGCAAGGAGATTCAGGACAAGGAAATATCCTCTCTTGTGGAATATCTCCTTGTCCATGGCAAAAAGGTGCTCGAGGATATGGACTGTCCCGAGGATGTAAGGGTATTGGCATCCAGGCTCATTGCATCAGGTGCCTTTGAGGGTGACAGGCAGAAGGCGTTGAGGGATACGGTCGGCAGGTTGCTCAGGATAAGGAATCAGAGACAGCTACATGATATTCAGGCCCGGATAAGGGACGTGGATAAGGGCGGAGACAGAGAGTCTTTGAAAAAACTTATGCAGGAAATGAAGGCATTGACACAGGAAAAGAAGGATATAGACAATACGGTTTTGGAGGTACTTGAAAAAAGATGAGCGTAAAGAAGGCCTATTCCAAGAAGGTTGATAAACTCATATCTATTGGTAAATCAAGGGGATACCTGACCTATAATGAGGTGAACGATGCATTGCCGGATGATGTTATCGCCCCGGATGATCTTGAGGAGGTCATGGATCTCTTCAGTGAAAAGGATATTCAGCTTGTGGATACTGGTGATGATTATGAAGAGAGTGCGGTGTCTACAGAGTCAGCGAAATCATCTTTCCATTCCCCTGACTCTGTGAGGATGTACCTCCATGAGATGGGGTCTGTATCTCTGCTCTCCAGGGAGGAAGAGACCGAGATTGCCAAACGTATCGAGGCGGGCCAGAGGCAGATTCTCAACGTGATTATTCACTCGCCCGTAACCGTCAAAGAGGTGATATCTATTGGCGAGGCCCTCCGTAATAACGAGATAAGACTCAAGGATGTGGTGGATGTGGATGATATTATCTTTGATGAGGATATGGAGAGGGTACAAAACAATGTTTTGACCTGCATCGATAAAATAGAGGAAAAACAGGCCGATTTCAGGGTACTCAAGGCCCGATTCTTTAGCTGCAGTGATGAAATGGAGCGTACAGAGGCCAAAAAAGCAATGGCCTTGCTCAATAGGGAGATTGTCCGGTATATCAATGATATCCATTTTATTCCGGACCAGATTGAGATGTTTGGGCTCAAACTCAGGTTTTTTGAAAAGGAACTGAATTCCAGGATGGATGTAATTTCGAGGTATGAAAGGTTTTTTGAGATGAGCCCCGAAGAGGTCCTGTCCATGGGTGATCAGATGGAAAACGGGACATGCCCTGAGGTGATCATGGATCTTCTGAATGATCATGGTCTCGGGGAAACGGATTTTTCTGAGATAGTCCAGGAGATCAGGTTATTTACCAGGGAGATAAAGGACATTGAAAGGGCGGGCGGCCTGACTGCCCATGGACTCAGAAAGGCCACGCGCATACTTGATGAGGCCGAAGAAAAGACCGATGTGGCCAAGACAGAGCTTGTCCAGGCAAATTTGAGGCTTGTTGTAAGTATTGCAAAGAAATATGTGAACCGGGGACTGCAGTTTCTCGATCTCATACAGGAGGGCAATATCGGACTGATGAAGGCGGTTGAAAAGTTTGAATACCGCCGTGGATACAAGTTTTCAACCTATGCAACCTGGTGGATACGTCAGGCCATAACAAGGGCTATCGCAGATCAGGCCCGGACGATTCGTATCCCTGTACATATGATAGAGACCATAAACAAGCTCATAAGGACATCCAGGGGGCTTGTCCAGGAACTCGGACGTGAACCCACGCCTGAAGAGATCGCTGAAAAGATGGAATATCCCGAATACAAGGTAAGGAAGATCCTGAAGATAGCAAAGGAACCTATCTCCCTTGAGACCCCCATAGGTGAGGAAGAGGACAGCCACCTAGGTGATTTTATCGAGGATAAAAGGGTTCCCCTTCCATCGGACGCCATTACATCCAAAAACCTTTCTGAACAGTCGAGAAGGGTGCTTGCCACCCTGACACCGAGGGAGGAAAAGGTCTTGAGGCTGCGTTTCGGGATTGGTGAAAAGACCGATCACACCCTTGAAGAGGTGGGCAAGGATTTTTCCGTAACCCGGGAAAGGATCCGCCAGATCGAGGCAAAGGCACTGAGAAAGCTGCGACATCCTGTAAGATCAAAGAAGCTCCGGTCCTTTATCGACCAGTAGGCGAGGATAGGAGGGTCCCCTTTTAAAGGAATAGGACGCGTATTTCCCTGTTGTCTCGCCAATACGTGACAACAGGGAACAGATATTCGTGACAGCATCAATCCGCATGAGTTGCGCTCACAACCAAGGGTGAAAAAGAGGCCTCACCGCAGAGACGCAGAGGACGCGGAGTTAGATCCCGATATAATATTACAAGGATAACCGTCATCCCCCGCCTGCGAAGTGCGTCGCACGCAGACAGGCGGGAATGACTGTGGTGGTGCTCCTGTCTTTTTCGAAATGACAACCGAAAATTGACCATCTGTGCTAACCCAAATTTGACCACCCTGAGCATTGGATAAAAATGGGATGATAGGGGTGATCACCCATGTCTTTTTTATAAAACCCCGCATGAGCTGCCGGGCTTTTTGCTATGTTGATCGTACGGAAGATAATCGACGGGCGAAGAGTATTGTATATCTTGCTTGACACCTACTCATTTTATGAGTACCGTTCATATTTAAGAAAAGGATAAATATATCTTTTAAAAGGGGGATCATTATGGATGAGGGCATTAGGGGGAAGGTTGCCCTGGTTACCGGTTCAGGCAAGAAAACGGGTATTGGCTATGCAGTTGCTCAGGCACTTGGTGCTTATGGCGCCAATCTGATCATTGCCGATATGGGTGAGCCCGGCAAAGGGGCCTTGAGTACGGGCGCATGGGACGAGATGGAGGCAATCGCCCGGGACCTTGGAGACAGGTTTTCCATAAAGACTTTAGCCCTCCGGCTTGATGTGACCAGTAATGACTCGATCCTGGCCATGGAAAAAGAGATAGAAAAGGTCTTCGGCCATGTGGATATCCTGGTGAACAATGCAGGGGCATCCTTTGGGGTGCCGAACACGGTCCTGAATTATGACGAGGACGCATGGATGAAGACCATCGATGTGAATCTCCACGGGGTATTCCGTGTCTCCAGGGGGATATTGCCCCTCATGGCAGAAAAAGGCGGGAGCATCATAAATACGGCATCCAGGGCGGGCAAGAGGCCTGCGGCCTTTAACGGTGCATATTCCGTGGCAAAGGCCGGGGTGATCATGCTTACAAAGGTCATGGCCTCCGAGCTTGCCGGCATGAATATCCGTGTCAATGCAATATGCCCGGGCCAGATCATGACCGACCTCGAAAAATGGCGGTTTTCCTTGGAGGCCGAGGTCTTCGGATCCACAATTGAAGAACGCGAGCAGGAGATGTGCAAGACAATACCCCTGGGACGTATAGGCTTGCCTGCAGAGGTGGGAAGGCTTGTACGGTTCCTTGCCTCGAACGAATCGTCGTATCTTACGGGCCAGGCCATCAATATAACCGGCGGACAGTTAATGGAGATTTAGGATGAATTCATTTGGGTAATTCACAGGGTTTTGGAACAGGATGTTGAGATGTCTTAAAGTCATCGGCACTGTCGGTGGATACTTATACAGGAGGATAAGAAGATGAAAAAGGTTTCTGGTGGAGAACTTGTTGCAAAGGCATTGGTAAAAAGGGGCGTTGAGTATGTGTTCGGGATAAGCGGGGGGCATATCGTCCCGATCCAGTTTCACCTGGACCGCCTGGGCGTAAAGCAGCTTACCACGCGCCACGAGCAGTCTGCGGTATTTATGGCCGAGGCATGGGGCAGGATGTCCAGAAGACCCGGAGTGGCCCTTGTGACTGCTGGCCCTGGGTTTACAAACGCATTGACTGCCATACAGAATGCAGCCCTTGCAAATTCGCCACTGCTTTTGATCTCCGGGGTCGTAGGCATTTCTATGAGCGAGAAGTTGGATCTCCAGGACATGCGGCAACTCCCTGTTATCGAACCCATCGTAAAAAAGGCCTTTGTATGCCAGAAGACAGAAAGGATACCCGAGTTTGTTGATATGGCGTGGAGGGCCGCTTCCACTGGACGTCCGGGCCCGGTCTATCTGGAGCTCCCTGCAGATATTCTTAATGCCCAGGTGGATTCAAACGATGTCAATGATATCCATACCTCGGTTGTTTCCAGGCCCATTGATCCGGTAGCAGCCGGGAAACTCATGGAGATGATCAATTCCGCAGAAAGGCCAATTGTGATTGCAGGCAGCGGCGCGCACTATTCCGATGCCTCAATGGAGCTGACAACCTTTATTGAAAACACAGGCATCCCGGTGTTTACCTCGACCATGGGCAGAGGGGTAATCCCGGATACACACCCCCTTTGTTTTGAATCCTCTCTTTCCATAAGACCCGGTGCTGCTTTTTTTGGCACTGCAACCGCAGACCTGATCATTTTGCTCGGCACCCGCATCAGCATGTATTATGCCACGGGTGACATCTTTGACAAGGCAGCAAGGATTGTCCAGGTGGACATCGATCCTTGGGAGATCGGAAGAAACCGGTCGATCGAGCTCGGGGTAGTCAGCGATATAAAGGCCTTTCTGGCGGAATGCAACCGTATTATAGATAAAGATAAAACCGCTTTTGGCCCGCAGTCCAGGTTCAAGGCATGGGTCGATACGCTCAAACAGGAAGAGAAAAAAGGCAAGGATCTGGCAGGTCTGAACTGGGAGAGCAAGGAGCTGCCCATGCATCCCATGAGGCTGTGCAAAGAGATCGACACCTTCATGGACCGCGAAGATGATATTGTCATCGGGGACGGTGGAGATACCCAGGTCTGGGTGGGCATGACGCGCACTGCACGGAAATCCGGTTATTCATTCGATTCCGGTCTGTATGGATGCCTCGGCGTGGGCCTTCCCTATGCCAATGCAGCAAAACTTCTGCATCCGGATAAAAGGGTGCTTCTCGTTATAGGGGATGGGTCCACGGGCTTTAACTTTATGGAATTTTTTACCGCCATCCGCAAAGAGATCCCTATTGTGGTGGTGATCAACAATGACTGCCAGTGGGGCATGATCCGGCATTCGCAGGAGATCAAGCTCAAGGAGGTGATTGACGAGACCGTGAATCTCGGCGAGGTGCATTATGAAAGGCTCGTGGAGGACCTGGGTGGCAAGGGCTTTTTTGTTGAAAGGCCAGAGGAGATGGCATCTGTGCTCGAAGAGGCCTTTGCCTGTGGAAGACCTGCATGTATCAATGTGATGACCGACCCCGGGCCTGTATCCCCGGGAAGCGTGGCCCTGGCCATGATAGGCGGGATGACGGCTGAGGAAATCGAGGGCTGATTTGTATTTGCCGGGGGCCACATGGTGGTCCCCGGTGGAGGGAAACCATGAATGATGTGAATAATGGATACCTTGTATCAAAGACCCACGCCTATTATGTTTTCACCCTGCTGTTTCTGCTCTACATGTTCAACTATGTGGACCGTTTGGTGGTGGTGTCTATCTTTCCCTTTCTGCATGATGAGTGGGGGGTATCAGACACCCAGTGCGGCCTGCTGGTCTCGGCCGCATACTGGTCAATTTTGCGGGTTCATTCTATTACAATGGAGACCTGGAGCGCGTAGAAAAGATCGAATTGAAGATTGAAGAATAAAAGGAATGAAAGGATAGACAGATGAAGTTCAAGGAAATGCCAGATATCAATACAGAAGAAGGAGATGTGATAAAA
>JAYEKR010000064.1:0-4941 GCA_034661115.1 Thermodesulfobacteriota bacterium
GTCCGCCAAGTTCTTTATCAACCGCACCACAGGCCTTGTACCGGCAAAGCTGGAGATCCTGGTCAAGGACGAGACAAGTGCCATGAAGATTTCAGAGGACGGATTTGCCGTCTAGTTTGTAACCGGATTACAGGGAGGGGGGGACCCTCCCTGTAATCCATTTTGTAGCCGTGAACGGCTACAAAATGGAAATTGGAAATTAGAAATTGGGGAGAAATGAAACGAGTTTACGATCTGGATGTGTAGCCGTGAACGGATTGAAATTGAATGCGTTCGTCAACAGTACAAAAGCATAAAGGCCAAACTTCCAATTTCAACGTTCCGTGAACGGTTACTTTATTTTTTTCCCCTGTAAGTACATGAACAGTCCATTGTTGTCAGTGGAATGCCTTCCTTGACACATCCGCCGTCCATTGCATGGCAGATAAATATGGAGTGATCACCTGTTTCACAGGTTTTTTCCAGTACAAGGTCAAGAAACCCGAGAGATTCTTCGATAACCGGGTTCCCACCAGGCGAACAGAACCATTTTACACCATCAATCTTATCTTTCCAGTTAGAGATCTTGAAACGATCGAGCCCTGTCTTTGCCTCTATGGGAAGGAGATTGATGCAGAGTTTTTTTGTCTCTTTGATCTGATTGTTTGAAAGACGATTTTGGCGGATGGCAAGGGCTACCATGGGCGGTTCATGCGAGCACTGTGTTACCCAGGATGCGATCATGCCGTTTATGCGGTCTCCCCTGCTGATGGTCACCAGGTATATCCCATAGGTGAAGATATCGAACACCCCCTGCATGGAATCTTTCATCACCCGCCTCCTCTGGTCTCCTTGAATTCGAGACTGCCCCTTCCAAGCAGGTCATGGAGGTGAACCACCCCGCAGATCCTGGATGTGTCGTTGATCACGCATAAGGAGGTGATCTGATGGGCCTCCATCTCTTCGAGCGCATCCATGGCGAGTTTGTCTTTTCTGATGGACCGAGGCTGCCCTGTCATGAGGTCACAGGCCCTGAGCTGGCCGATGTTTGGGGTGTCCTTTATAAGGGCGCGCCTGAGATCCCCGTCTGTTATGATGCCCTCTACCTTGTCCCGGTCCCCTACAAGGGTGAACCCAAGGGCCTTTCCAGTCATCTCGGAAATGATCTCCTTAAAGGGTGCATTGTTTTTTATAAAGGGAATCCGGTCTCCGGTGATCATGACCTCTGAAATCCTTGCCATGAGCTGTTGTCCCAGTTGACCTGCCGGATGAAGGTTTTTGAAGTCATCCCTGTCAAAACCCTTGACCTGCGAGACCACCACGGCAAGGGCGTCACCCAGTGCAAGCTGTGCCGTGGTCGATGCGGTTGGCGCCAGGTCCAGGGGGCAGGCCTCTTTTTTAACCCTGCATTCCAGAGTGATGTCGGCCTGTATGCCAAGGGGTGAAGAGGGGTCCCCTGTAATGGCGATCAGCGGGATGCCTGTTGCCTTTATCGAGGGCAGCAGATCGATGATCTCCTTTGTCTTTCCGCTATTGGACAGTATAATGCATATATCATTTGCCATGATGGCCCCAAGGTCACCATGCAGGCCGTCTACCGGATGCATGAATATCGCGGGTGTGCCCAGGCTCAGCATGGTGGAGGCAATCTTGCGGGCAATGATGCCGGATTTGCCGATACCTGTAAGGATGACCTTTCCCCGGATATTGGCAAGCCGTTCAACGGCCGTGGCAAAGGGGTCTCCGATCTGGCCTGCAAGCCCATCGAGGCCCTCTATCTCAGTGGTGATAACCTGCCTTGCCATGCGGATAAGTTCTTTAGTGTTCATATGATCCCTCCAATGAGATCATAGTCCATGGATGCGGTTATTTCAACTCGGACCATGGACCCAAAGGGGGCACCACCATCATTAATAATAACAGACCCGTCCACCTCGGGTGCCTGGAAAGAGGTCCTTCCCTTCAGCAGGAGATCTGTCTCCGGGTGATACCCCTCAAGGAGTACGGAGAATTGCCGCCCCTTCATCTCTTCGAGGCTTTGCCTGGATATCCCCTGCTGTATGCCCATAATGATGTTTTTCCTTTCCTGCTTGGTCTCTTCGCCTACCCGGGCCTTCATCCGGGCACTGGGTGTGCCGGATTCCGGTGAATAGGTAAAGACGCCCAAAGAATCTATATATCCCCGGGATATAAACGCCCTCAATTCATTGAATGCTGCTTCATCCTCTCCAGGATGCCCGACCATGATGGTTGAACGTAACCATATATCATGTTTTTTCAGCAGGTCTATTGACCTTTGTGCTGCCCGTTTTCCGCCCTTTCTTCCCATGGCCGCCAATACCCCTGAAGATACATGCTGGATAGGCATGTCGATGTAGTTGCAGACCTTTTCCATTGCGTGAATGGTTTCAACCAGTTCTTCAGACAGGCTTTCCGGGTGCATATACATGAGTCTGAGCCAGCCAAGGTCCTTTATGGACCCTATGCGCGTGACAAGATCAACAAGATTGTATTCCCTTTTGTTTTTGGTTCTATCCTGTCCATATGCCCCGAGGTCCTGTGCCACAAGGCAGATCTCTTTGGTGCCGTTGTCTACCAGGCTCTTGCATTCATCCACTATATCCTCTGGTTTCCGACTGATCATTTCACCCCTGAGAGAGGGGATGAGGCAAAAGTGGCAATGATTTGAACACCCCTCGCTTATTTTAACATATGCAAATCCCGGGGTTGAGACAAAGGAGCGGCCCACCACTGAATCAAATCTGGGTGCGAGATAATGCTGTCCTTCTTCAATGGCCTTTACCAGGTGGTCATAGGTTCCCGGCCCGGCAAAGAGGTCTATCTCTGGTAGGTCCTTGAGGAGATCTTCTTTGTACCGGCTGACAAGGCAGCCGGTACAAACCACTTTTTTGTGGTCCTGCGCGACTTCCAGCAGGGTCTCGATGGATTCCTCAACAGCAGATCTAAGAAAGGCGCAGGTGTTTACAATAATCATGTCTGCAAGGTGGCATTCAGGCTCCAGGGCATATCCATCCTTGATCAGGCGTTCCGTGATATACTCTGAGTCAATAAGGTTTTTTGAGCATCCAAGGCTTATGACGGAAAAGGTTTTCATTCAAATACAGTGGACTCAGGGACAACAACGATACCCTTTGGTGATATATCGAATCGGTGGGCGTCTTTTTGCCGGTCAAGGCCTATGCTGGTGCCTTCCGGTATATGGACGCGTTTATCGATGATGGCATTTTTTATTGTGCAGTTCCTTCCCACCACAACGTCCTCAAAGAGGATGGAGTCTTTTATCAAGGCATAGCTGTTGACACGGCAATTCGGGGAGATGATGGAACGTTCCACCCTGGCTCCTGATATAATTGTCCCTCCGCATACAATGGAGTCAAGTGCCGTGCCGATGCGCCTGCCGTCCTCCCCACCTGAGAATATCATTTTTGCCGGGGGGTAGGGGTTATAGACCGTGTGTATGGGCCAGGTCTTGTCATAGAGATGACATTTCGGACTCACAGATACCAGGTCCATGTTCGCTGCGTAATAGGCATCCAGTGTGCCGATATCGCGCCAGTATTCATTATCACGGATGCCCTGGAAGCCAAAGGCCATAATCTTTGCATCCTTCAGCATTTTGGGGATGATGTCTTTTCCAAAATCATGTGAGCTTGTTTTTTTACGTGCATCATCAATGAGTGCATCCATGAGGGCGGTAGTCCTGAAGATATATATGCCCATGGATACAAGGACACGGCCCGGGTCATTGGGCAGGGTCAGGGGGGCATGCAGAGGTTTTTCCTGAAAGGCCTTCACCTCCATGCGCTCGTCTACCTGTATGATCCCGAACTGTGACGCGGTCTCTACGGGCATGGCTACGGTCCCAATGGTGACGTCTGCCTCCTGCTCCTTGTGATAATCCATCATTTCAAGGTAGTTCATCTGGTAGATATGGTCGCCGGAGAGGATCATGGTATATTCGCTCATGTCTTTTTGAAGGGTGTATATGTTCTGAAAGACAGCGTCTGCAGTGCCTTCATACCAGTTGTTCCCTATGCGTTGCTGTGGCGGCATATTGTAGATAAATTCACCCAGGGGGTATGAAAAAAACGGTGTCCACCCCTGCAGTATATGCCGGTTGAGTGAGTTTGATTTGTACTGGGAGAGGATATAGACATGTTTCAGGCCGGAGTTTACACAGTTTGACAGGGTGAAATCTATGATGCGGTACATCCCGCCAAAGGGCACGGCCGGCTTTGAACGGTTTTTGGTCAGAGGATAGAGTCTCTGGCCCTTTCCTCCGGCAAGGATTATGACATTGGTGTTACGAGGCATGCGATCGGGTCTCTATTAGCTCGTGTATACGGGATTTGAGTTCCGAGGTGTCAGGGGATTTGATTACATATGCATCCGCTGCCTTTGCCATGACATCATTTTTGTAACCTGCATATGCACTGTGGATGATAACAGGTGTATCCCTCCTGGAACTGATGATGTGTCCCATGGTCTCCAGGCCATCCATGCCGGGCATACGTATATCCATGATGATAAGGTCAGGTCCGTCTGTCTTGGCATTGTCCATCCTGGACAATGCCTCCTGCCCGCACGAGGCAATTTGGAGCTCATATCCCTCTTCTGATAGTTCATCTTTCAGAAGTAGCTGCAGATGTACATCGTCTTCAATGAGAAGGATCTTTTTCATGCTGGTATTATAATTGAAGTTTGACCAAAGTCAAATATCGATTTTCAATAGCCTCTGGCAATCCCCCCGCGCGAAGGAAGATGGAACCGCAGATAAACACGGTGGAACCGCAGATGAACACGGATGAACACGGATAAAATGCAAACCTCCCCGCGCGAAACGCGCGAGAATGAGAAGAAGATGGAACCGCAGTTTAACACGGTGGAACCGCAGATGAACACGGATGAACACGGATAAAATGCAAACCTCCCCGCGCGAAA
>JAYEKR010000065.1:0-4861 GCA_034661115.1 Thermodesulfobacteriota bacterium
CTCAAGGACGATATCACGCTTCACAAAGGAGGACAGATTCTGCCTGAGCTGCTCGGTCCCCTGTCCCTTTCTGCCGATAACCAGCCCGGGCCTTCCGGTATAGATTATAACCTTGACCCGGTTAGCGGCCCTTTCAATAAGAACATTCGATATACCGGCATGTCGGAGATTCTTAAAGATAAACTCTCTTATCTTCCGGTCTTCAAGCACGAACTCCCCAACCGATTTCTGAGAATACCACTTTGACTTCCAATCCTTGGTTATTCCAAGCCGAAACCCATAAGGATGTATCTTTTGTCCCACGTAACCCCCCCTACAACTCTTCAAGCACTACGGTAATATGGCTTGTTCTCTTCAGTATGCGGGACGCCCTTCCCTGGGCTCGCGGCCTGAATCTCTTCATCATCGGACCACCATCCACCTGAATGGATTTCACATAAAGACTGTCCACATCCATCATCCCGGTTGACATTGCATTCGCCACGGCTGAATTCACAACCTTTGTAATCACCTTTGATCTCTTGGTATTCAAAAGATTAAGAATCCTCAGCGCATCAGCAATATCCTTCCCCCTGACCTGATCGACTACCAGCCGTGTTTTCTGAGGAGAAACCCTGGTATGTCTCAAAACTGCCCTTGACTCCATATCAGCGCCCCTTTCTCTGCGACTTACGATCTGCGGCATGACCATAAAAGGTGCGTGTTGAAGAAAACTCACCCAGCTTATGACCGATCATATCCTCTGTCACATATACAGGTATAAACTTCCTTCCATTATGCACAGCAAAGGTAATCCCTGTAAATTCGGGCAGTATAACGGATCTTCTTGACCATGTTTTTATAACCTTTCTGCTTCCGCTCTCCTGGGCAAGGAGCACCTTTTTCAGGAGATGGTCATCGACAAAAGGGCCTTTTTTAAGTGAACGCGACACCTCTTATTTCCTCCTCTTCACAATATACTTACTGGAATCTTTTTTCTTCTTTCTGGTCTTGTGACCCTTTGTTGATACACCCCAGGGCGTGACAGGGTGATTCCCCTTTACCCTGCCTTCACCACCACCATGTGGATGATCGACCGGATTCATGGCTACTCCACGTACTGTAGGACGTATCCCCAACCAGCGTTTCCGGCCTGCCTTACCCATGGTCTGGTTTGAATGTGATACATTCCCGACCTGACCAATAGTGGCCCTGCACTCGGCCAAAACCTTGCGCACCTCTCCCGAAGGCATCTTTAACTGAACATATGCACCTTCCTTTGCAAGAAGCTGTGCAAAGGTGCCGGCTGAACGTATCAGCTGACCGCCCTTTTTGGGTTTCATCTCTATATTATGGATCTGTGTCCCAAGGGGTATATACTTCAATGGGAGAGCATTTCCGGGCAATATATCCGCATCATCCGATGCCTCGATCATATCCCCGAGTTTCAGTCCATCCGGCCACAGAATATAGCGTTTTTCTCCATCCACATAGTGGATCAGCGATATCCTGGCAGACCGGTTAGGGTCATATTCAATACTCACCACCTTGCCGGGCACATTCAGCTTGTCCCTGCGAAAATCTATTATCCGGTAATGCCTCCGGTGTCCCCCCCCCTGATGACGCACCATTATGCGCCCGGTATTGTTTCGTCCTCCCTTCTTTCGAAGGGTACGAATCAGAGATTTTTCCGGTGACCTCTCCGTAATCTCATCAAAGGTGGAGACCGTCATAAACCGTCTTCCCGGTGATGTTGGTTTAAACCCGCGTGTACTCATTCTCGTCTATACCCCTTCGTAAAACTCGATACTCTCACCCTTGCTGAGCTTTACAACCGCCTTTTTCCAGTCTGACTTGCGATAACCGAAACGGCCAAAATTTTTTATTTTACCCTTGACCCTCATCGTGTGGACCTTGTCCACGTGTACATCAAACAACCCTTCCACGGTTGCCTTTATCTCGACCTTGTTCGCATCAAGGCTTACTGCAAACACAAGGTTGTTGCCTTCATCCCGCAACATGGTACCCTTTTCCGTAATAACCGGATACCTGATTATCCTGGTAAAATCCTTCATTTTGAAAGCCTCTCTTCTATGCACTCCACCGCATCTACATCCAGCAGGATTTCCTTGTATTTCAAGATATCATAGACATTCAGGCCCATCACATCAATAAGCTTGCTTGACGCATGGTTCCTTGAAGCCAGGGAGATATCCGCCTTGCTATGCCCCATGACCACAAGAGGTTTTTCCATACCCAGAGCATCCATGGCAGAAGCAAAGAGTCTGGTCTTTACATCCTCTAATACCATATTGTCAACCACCTTCAGCTTTCCTGCCTCAATCTTCATGCTTAATGCAGACCTGAGGGCACTCTGTCTGACCTTCCTGGGCAGCTTCTTGCTGAATTTTCGGTTGTTAGGGCCGAATATAACACCTCCACCCTTCCACAGAGGTGATCGGTTTGTACCGGCCCTGGCCCGGCCTGTACCCTTCTGGCGGAACGGCTTGGCCCCGCCTCCTGAAACACGTGAACGGTTCTTTGTCTTCGGCGCGACCTGACCACGGTTGGCCATCTGCCACACGACTGCGTCATGCAAAAGATGCGGTTTTACCTCGCACCCGAAGACATCCTCAGAGAGTTCCATCTCCTTGAGACTCTCTCCCTGCATATTATATACATTGACTGTAGGCATTTCCTAAACCCCTTATTTTTTCAGAACAACCAGCCGCCCGTTTGCGCCGGGCACAGCACCTCTGATAACCACAACACTATCATCTTCAATGATGTCTACCACCTCAAGGCCCTTTACCGTTACACGGGCGTTCCCCATATGTCCGGGCATACGTTTGCCCTTTATAACCTTGCTCGGATCGGCCGAACACCCGATGGATCCGGTTGCACGGTGAATCTTTGACCCATGAGATGCAGGCAGGCCGCCAAAACCATGCCTCTTGACCGTACCGGCAAAACCCTTACCCTTGGATGTGCCGGTTATCTTTATGCGCTCGCCCCTTTCAAAGACATCGCCAGCCTTTATCTCATCTCCGAGATTCACAGCGCTCATATCATCACAGTCGACCTCGCGGAGATACCGGAAAAAACCGTTGCCTGCCTTTTTCTGGTGGCTCATCTGCGGCCGGGTAACCCCTGATTCCTTTTTTGGTTCAAACCCAAGCTGAACTGCATCATATCCGTCCACATCCCTTACCTTTTTCTGAATAACACAGCAAGGCCCGGTTTTTATCAATGTTACCGGTATCCACTCACCATCCGGCCTGAACAACTGACTCATACCTACTTTTTTTCCTAAAATACCCTTGATCATATCCATCCTCTCCACTTGCTTAGAGCTTAATCTCCACATCCACGCCCGCGGACAGGTCAAGTTTCATCAATGAATCAACTGTCTGCTGTGTAGGATCCAGGATATCCAACAATCTTTTATAGGTCCGCCTTTCAAACTGATCCCTGGATTTTTTGTCCACATGAGGTGACCGCAAAACACAGAACTTCTCTATCTTTGTCGGCAAAGGGATAGGTCCAGCTACCCGCGCCCCGGACCGGCGTACGGATTCAACAATCTCCTGAACCGACTGGTCAATAAGCCTATGATCATATCCCTTGAGCCTTATACGTATCCGTTGTGTCTCCATCTCTTTTTGTCCCATCCCTACTCGATAACCTTTACAATTACGCCTGAGGCAACGGTGCGGCCGCCCTCACGTATGGCAAAACGAAGCCCCTCGTCCATGGCTATTGGCTGTATCAAAGTCACCTCCATGGTCACATTGTCCCCGGGCATCACCATCTCTATACCCTCGGGAAGCCTCACATCACCGGTTATATCCGTTGTCCTGAAATAAAACTGCGGACGATACCCCGTGAAAAACGGCGTGTGCCGGCCTCCCTCTTCCTTCTTCAATACATATACCTCTGCAGAAAAATGCGTGTGCGGAGTGATAGAACCAGGATGCGCTACCACCTGACCCCTCTCTACATCCTCACGCTTTGTCCCGCGCAACAGTACCCCTATGTTCTCTCCTGCACGACCCTCGTCCAGGGTCTTGCGGAACATCTCCACCCCTGTGCATACCGTGGTCAGCGTAGGTCGTATCCCTACTATCTCTACCTTGTCACCAGTCCTTACAATTCCACGCTCCGCCCGGCCCGTTACCACCGTACCCCTGCCGCTTATGCTGAATATATCCTCTACCGGCATCAAAAACGGCCTGTCTATATCTCGCTCAGGCTCAGGTATATAACTGTCCACCGCATCCATAAGCTCAAATACACACTTTACATCATCACTGTCCGAATCATCACTCTCCATGGCCTTTAATGCAGACCCCCTGATGATCGGTATGTCATCTCCAGGGAAATCATACGAACTCAATAACTCCCTCATCTCCATCTCAACCAACTCCAGAAGCTCAGGATCGTCCACCTGATCCACCTTGTTCATGAAGACCACCATCGCCGGCACGTTCACCTGCTTGGCCAGCAGTATGTGCTCCCGGGTCTGTGGCATGGGACCATCACTCGCCGCAACCACCAGAATAGCTCCATCCATCTGCGCCGCACCTGTAATCATGTTCTTGATATAATCCGCATGCCCAGGACAGTCTATGTGCGCATAATGCCTGTTGGCTGTCTGATACTCCACATGCGCCGTGTTGATCGTGATACCTCGATCCCTCTCCTCAGGCGCCTTGTCTATCTCATCAAAGGGTACATAATCCGCCAGACCCTTCTTCGATAAATGCTTGGTGATCGCCGCGGTCAGCGTCGTCTTCCCATGATCTATATGCCCTATCGTCCCCACATTTAAATGCGGCTTCGTCCTCTCGTATTTTTCCTTTGCCATAACTATCCTCCCCTG
>JAYEKR010000066.1:0-4839 GCA_034661115.1 Thermodesulfobacteriota bacterium
ATACCCACGGCATCACCACTGGAAACACCGAGCCCGGCAAGTCCTGCCCTGAAATTGTCCACCCGCACGCCTGTCTCTTTATATGACATCCATTCAACGGTTTTTCCATCCGATCTCTTGACCCCGAACAATCTATTGTGAGAAAATAGCTCGATCGCTGTCTCAAAAAGTTCGACCAGATTATCCGGCTTCCGGTACACATAATCCTGCATAAACACCCCCTGAATCTTTATTTTTAATAAAAAATATTTACACCTGTAAATAATACCTGAACCTTCCCTTGTCAAACCCATTCATCTGCCGGCCCATTGCCATGCCCATGTCCATGCCCTTGAACCGGCACCAAACCAAAAAAATTATTAAATGGCTAAAGGTTTTTAAAACAATGACGATGTATAATATACCTCGAGGATCATACATCTTAGAAGGCTGCCGTTCAGGTCTCCTGCAACGGCAGCCGCTCACCAAGGGTTCTTTACATTCCCGACAATCCATGCCATAAGGTACTCCTTCTTTAATCCATAGAAAAACAGACCATAGAGAACAGATGATCAACGTTGAGAATATATCCAAATCATTCGGGCCGCAGTCCCTCTTAGACCGTATTTCCTTTAAGATAAACCCCGGGGAACGGATCGGCCTTGTCGGCCGGAACGGCCATGGCAAGACAACCATACTTCGTCTCCTCACAGGCGAAGAGGCCCCTGACGAGGGGGAAATCTGCATCCCCAAACATTACCGGATCGGACATCTCAAACAGCACCTTGGTTTTACAAAAAACACCATCATAGAAGAATGCCTTGAATCCATACCAGGTGACCCCCTGGCACAACAATGGAAAGCAGAAAAAATCCTCAGCGGACTGGGTTTTTCGCAAAATGATATGGACCGCACGCCCGGTGAATTTTCCGGTGGCTACCAGGTACGTCTCAACCTGGCAAAGGTGCTTGTATCAAAGCCGGATCTGCTCCTGCTGGACGAACCCAGCAATTACCTGGATATCACCTCCATACGATGGATAGAGTCTTTTCTCCACGCCTGGCCCAATGAGCTTGTCCTGATAACGCATGACAGGACATTCATGGACCGGGTCATAACCCATACCCTTGGCATACACCGCAGAAAGATCCGGAAGATTACGGGAGCTACCGGAAAATACTATGAACAGATCGCCCGTGATGAAGAGATATATGAAAAAACACGTATCAATGAGGAGAGACGAAGAAAGGAAACGGAGATCTTCATCGACCGGTTCAGGGCCAAGGCAAGGCTGGCAACCCTTGTCCAGTCCCGCGTCAAGACCCTTGAAAAGCTGGAACCCATCGAACACCTTGAAAAAATAAAAGATATCGGGTTCTCGTTTCAGGACAGCCCCTTTCATGGACGGATCATCATTGAGGCCAGGGACCTGTCTTTTTCATACACAAAACAACACCCGCTTATCCATGGATTCAATTTGGCCATAGGCCCGAAAGACCGCATATGTATCATGGGCAAAAATGGCAGGGGAAAGACAACCCTCTTGCGTCTCCTGGCCGGATCCCTGAATCCGGATCAGGGGGAAATCGTCAACCACCCCAGTGCCATGACAGGTGTCTTTGAACAGACCAATATCGCCCGTCTCCATGCGGAGAGAACCATTGAAGAGGAGCTCCTGGCTTCTTCGGGAAAGGTTGACAAACAAGGCGCCAGGGGCATCCTCGGTGCCCTGCATTTTGAGGGAGACGCTGCCCTTAAAAAGATACGCGTGCTTTCAGGTGGCGAAAAAAGCCGGGTCATGCTCGCAAAACTCCTTGTCAGTCCGCTGAACATACTTCTGCTCGACGAACCCACAAACCACCTGGATATGGAGACCTGTGACGTACTGCTCGAGGCAATCAACAGATTTGACGGCGCCCTGGTAATGGTGACACATAATGAGACATTTCTGCACACCCTTGCCGAAAGGCTCATTGTCTTTGACCAACAGAAAACAGAGGTCTTTGAGGGGGGATACCAGAGATTCCTTGACAAGGTGGGATGGGAGGCCATGGAAAACACCTCTGAATCCATGAATGACAGGAAAAAAAAGGGCCAGGACCGTGCAGAGACCCGCAGAATACGCTCAAAGATCATATCACAGAGATCCGGTACCATAAAACCCCTTGAACAAAGGATCTCACAGGTCGAAGACGAGATCGATTCTCATGAAAAAAAGATAGAGGCCTGCACCTCCGCCATGCAGGAGGCATCCCTTAAAGGAGATGGAAAACAAATAGCAGAATTGTCCAAATCCATCCACTCAAGCGAGACAACCATTGAAGGACTCTTTGACGAAATGGAAAGACTCAGCATCAAGCTTGAGGAAAACCAGCAGTACTTCGATCAGGCCATACAGGACAATGAGGGGTAAGCCACCCCCCTCAAGACCTGGATAAAACCAGATCCAGGAGTTCCGAGGGGGCCTTTACAAGGGTTTTTGCCCCGTTTGAGACAAGTTCATCTTTATCCCTGAAACCCCACAAGACACCAGCGGGATACATGCCTGCGGATCGCGCGGTCGCCATATCAACCCCGGTATCCCCGACAAAGACAATCTCCTCAGGCGCGATCCCCATCCTGGATGCCATGTCCAGTGCCGCTGCAGGGTTTGGTTTGTGGGGTATCCCCTCAATGGTCCCCCTGACAAGATCAAAACCGGATGCACCGAAAAATCGATCCGCCATTTTTTTCGTGAACAAATCAGGTTTATTGGAAAGGACCGCTGTCCTGACATCCCTTGACCAAAGTGCATCAAGCATCTCCATGATGCCCGGATACGGGACTGTCCTGTCCATACAATGGCCTGCGTACCTCTTCTCCATCATCTGCATGGCAGATGTCCATATATCCGTGTCAGGCGAAAGGCCAATGGCCCTCTCGACCAGCATCTCCATGCCATTGCCCACAAAAAGCTTGTATTGCCCGATATCATGTATGGGAAACCCGAGATCATGGAGGACATGATTCATGGATCTTGCAATATCCTCAATGGTATCAAGCAGGGTGCCATCCATATCAAAAAAAACAGCCCTCATCTTATCTCCTTTCCTTTGCAACAGCAGACAGGCGGTGACGGGAATCCAGTGTTTCTGGCTGGATCGGCGTTTTTTGGACCCCCGCCTTCGCCGGGGTGACGCCTCTGGGATTTTCTTGATCTCCGCCAAAACCTCTGGACCCCCGCCTTCGCCGGGGTGACGATTTGGGGAGACATGGTTTTTCATTCCTGGTTGTGAGCACACCAACGCCCATGCGGGTTTATATGAAAAGACAGGAACACCACCACAGTCATTCCCGCGAAGGCGGGAATCCAGTGTTCCATGTAATTCACGTTTCTGGACCCCCGCCTTCGCGGGGGTGACGGTGAGGCATTTCCCGTCTCCCGTCTCCGTTCTTCTGGATCCCCAGCCTTCGCAGGCGGGGGTGACGGC
Source organism: Thermodesulfobacteriota bacterium (assembly GCA_034661115.1). Lineage (GTDB taxonomy): Bacteria > Desulfobacterota > Desulfomonilia > UBA1062 > UBA1062 > JAYEKR01. The sequence continues at coordinate 3,450 of JAYEKR010000066.1, forward strand.
TATCTTTACACAGGGTTTCAACTCTGCGACCTCTGCGTCCCTGCAATAACATTTTTCATTCTTCGCCCAAAAGCGGCAGCTCATGCGGGTATTATAAGGGACTCGACTCGATGATCTCAAGGATCTCCTCCCTGGAATACCTGTGCCCCTTGCCGATCCCCGGGCATTGTCCGGCCACACATTGCCAGAGCTTATGGCTGCGCATGTTTTCAAGCCAGAAGGGCCATGTCCTGCACTGCATGGGCCTGACCGGATATATGGAACATCCGTTTTCATAAAACAGGCACCTTCCGTCCTCGCATTCCCGTATGCTGTATGCATCATTCACCAGGTAAAGAAACCTTTCGACAAAGACCTCTTTCGTTATCCCGAGAAAACTGGATATCTCTATGGACTCTCTTTCATCCACAAAGACATATCCTGGTTCACCAGTGCAGCATGCACCGCAATTGAGGCATTCAAAACGAATACCTCTATCAAAAAAATATTCCATATTCCAGTCTCCTGCTCAACATGTACATCCTGGATAAATACCGATCAACCATAAAAAAACATGAAAAAATACTTGCTTTTTTATGCCGGATTTTATACCAAAAGAAAAACCAATCTATTATAAAGGAGACCAATATGGCTTATGTAATTACAGACGAATGTATTTGTTGCGGATCATGCACTGATGAATGCCCGGTAGAGGCGATCAGTGAGGGTGACGACAAATATTCCATTGATGCGGAACTCTGCACCGATTGCGGCGCATGTGCAGACGTATGTCCTGTGGATGCAATAGAACCCGGGACATAGAAAAACTCTCCGGCATCACCATTGATTATTGATTTTTTTTGGATCTTTTTTGGCAATGGTGATGCCCTTCAACCCTCAGTCAAGCAATCTGCTGAGTCTGGCCTTCAAAACATTTGAAAGAGAAAAAGTCACCACCCTTCTCGGATTGATGGTTATGGTTTCACCTGTCTGCGGATTGCGGCCACATCGGGCATTTTTATCCCTGGGCATCCATTTTCCAAACCCTGAGATGCTGACAGATTCATTCTTTTCCAGGGAAGACTTGATAATCTCAATGAAGAGTTCTGTTGCCTCAACTGCCTCTTTTCGTGAAAGAGCCGTCTTTATCACAATCTCATCAACGATATTACTCTTGGTCAATGTTCCCATCTAGCGCCTCCTTGATTATAACTGTATAGAATTATTAATGCCCTGCACCATACATGTCAAGGGGAGAATAACGAAAATATATGTTTTTTATTCTTTTTTTTCAGTTCAGGATATCCAGGGCCTCTGTAACCCCCTTTACCGAGACAATCTTTAATCCCTTTACTGGAGCAAGGGACGAGGTATTGGGTTCCGGGATAACCGCATGAGTAAAGCCCATCCT
>JAYEKR010000067.1:0-4811 GCA_034661115.1 Thermodesulfobacteriota bacterium
ATTCCCGAAAGCCCGGCAGACGAGGTGGAAAGGGTCTCCACACCGCGCGTAATGTCCCTGATAATACCCTCGAGCTTTTCGATAAAGGCATTGAACCATCGGGCCATCTCACCAATCTCGCTTCCCTTGTCCACCTCGAGCCGACTGGTAAGGTCTCCCTCTCCCTGCGCAATGTCCTTGAGCATTATTATGGTGTGCATAAGGGGCTTCAGTATGCCCTTTATAATGATAAAGGCAAACAGGCCAAGCAAAATAATCGCTACCAGGGCGACAAGGTATTGAACCGTATTCCCGGTTTTCTTGAGGCGGGCTTCATTTGCCCCGCTTACATTAAAAATCTCAAGGGTTGACGCCTCGATATGGTCGGCTGTTTCTTTCAGCTCCACGTTAAGCACTTTGTTTCTTTTCCACGCCTTCAGCATGGAGGTCTCCAGTTCGTTTGCCCTGTTCAGCCCTTCCATGGCCTGTTTCCATTCTTTGTTGAATGCAGCAGACCCTACAGCACCCAGCACCACTTCGGTGTTTTTCACTGACAAGCCAAACTCTTTTTCCATTGCCTTTTTTGTCTTTTCATAAGCGACCAGGTCTGAAAACAAGAGCAGGTCCTGTATATTAAGGAACCTCTCGTTCCCGAAACGCAGAAAGTCCTTTGCCTCCCTTCTAAGATTACCCCTGTTACTGTCGAGCTGCCCCCCCATCATCATGGCCTGGAACTCTTCCTGGTTTATCTTGTCAACAATCTTTTTTACATGTGTCTCCATGCCGTCAAAGGCTATCCTGATATTTTTTCTGGCTTTATCAAGCAAAACCACGTTTCCATGCAGGGTATTAAAGACCTCTTCATGCCTCTTCAGGCCACTTGTAATCTCATCGGCAAGGCCTGTGATACGCGTATCACAGGAGATTGCACTAATCCCGGAGATGGTCTCTGCGATACCTCTGTTATCCTCAAGACACCTTGAATAGGTATCCATGTCATGCGTATTCAAGAATCCCTGCTCATCCATGATCATCCGGAGGGTCTCCTGTCTGGCATTTTGGGCATACTGCCTTGTGAGCACATCATCCTTTGACCTGGCGCCAATCACATACCCGGTCATAACGATGACGCACATACCCAGGACACCCAGCCCGGCCAGTGCAATTATCCTTGAACGTATTGTCTTCAAAACTAAAAACCTCATCCTACTCCCCTTAAACCTGGCAGATACCAGAAGATATCCGACAGGGGCTTTTGGGCTGTTATTTATAGATGCCGGCGGCTACCAATATATCCCTGCCCGGAACCCTGTACACATAGGTATCCTTTGGTGAAGAGGTATCTTCCCCGGGTTTGGGCCACATATACTCCACCCAGCCCTGCTGATCATTCTTTGCCGTTTCAATAAATTCCACAAAAAACATCTTTCCATTGGCGTCCTTCATCCCTATCAGGTCCTTGCCTATGAGGACCGGCTTTATTGGATGGGCAAGCACGGTCGCCCTGTCCATATCGACACAAAAGACATAGGTATCCTTCCACACAAAAGGCCCGTTTTTGTCATTGAGCGTTACCAGGGCCTCATCAAGCCCCACCTTTTGCACCAGGTCCGATGCGGCCTTGCATTTATCCATGCACTCCTGCTTTGTCGCCATGTCCGCAGCAAGGGCCTGCATACCCATAAAGACCATCATTACCACCAGAACCGATATTATCTTTTTCATAATCTTCTCCTTTTTGTTTGTTATAACGACCCATTATAAAACGAATCGTCTCTTTTCCTTTATATCTTAAACCGCCGCACCAGCTCATTGATCTTTTCCGAAAGCATCAAAAGGTCTTCTGCACTCAAATTCACCTGGGAGCTGGAATTGCTCATCTCTGTGGAAGACTGGTTGAGGTCCGCTATGTCCCTTGCGATCTCACCGGCCACGGTGGATGACTGGGTTACATTCTCTGTCACCTCCTGGATGCCCTGTGATGCCTGAGTGATATTGGATGCGATCTCTTTTGTGGTCACAGACTGCTCCTCCACTGCCGTGGCAATGGTGGAGACCATATCATTGACATCGTCTATAATCTTTGAAATGCCACTAATCTCATCCACTGTGCCACCGGTCGATGATTGTATATTGGTAATCTTTTCCGCGATCTCTTTTGTGGCATTTGCGGTCTGGCGGGCAAGCTCCTTTATCTCTCCTGCCACCACGGCAAAGCCCTTTCCCGCCTCTCCGGCCCGCGCCGCCTCGATCGTGGCGTTCAGGGCCAGCAGATTTGTCTGCTCTGAGATCTCTGTGATGGTATCTGTCACCTTTCCTATCTCATTGGCGGCCCTGCCCTGCTCATCCACGGCAGCAGAGGCATTGCCTGCCCTGGTAACCGCGTCCTGTGTAATGGAACGGGTCTTTTCCGTGTTCTGCGCGATCTCATTGACCGTGGATGTCATCTCCTCTGTGGATGATGCCACCATGCCCACATTGGTAGAGGCCTGTTCCGCGGCAGCTGCCACTGAATCCATGTTCGCGCTCATCTCTTCTGCCGCAGTGGCCACGGTATTGGCCTTGCTTGATGTGTTTTCAGAACCCTCTGACATCTGCTGAGCTATTCCCGAAAGCCCGGCAGATGAAGATGCGAGCCCGCCTATGCTTTCTGCTATCTCTTTGAACATATCATGGAGCTTTTCCACAAAACGGTTGAAACTCCCTGCAAGCTCACCTGCCTCGTCCTGGCTGTAAACCTCTATGCGTTTGGAAAGGTCTCCCTCTCCCTCGGATATATCATAAAGGGCCCGGTTGATTCTCTTGATAGGCCGTATCACCCCGAAATCAAGGGCAAAATAAAAACAGACGACAAGCAACAACACCTGCATCACCATCAGGACAAGCATGATGTGTCCAAAGGCCTTTATTATATGGTTGATATGGTTATAATTATAATAGATCTGGATAACGCCTATGTCCTTGTCTTCGTAATTTATGGTGATATCCATGGAGATACCTTTTTTTTGAGGGGCCTTCTCTGAAACGAACTCTCCATTGTCAAGACCGATGGAATATACAAGCTTATCCTTATCATCAAGGATAAGGATCTCCTTGAGGTCATTATGTTCGAGCGCATTCCGGCAGATCATCTCTATTGTCTCGTTCTGGAAATTCCACATGGCAAGGGCAATGTTTGGAGAGATAAAGTGTCCTACCTTTTCTATACGGTCATTTTCCATGGCCTTGAGATTTGCTTCCACAAACCCGGACTCATAGACATAAATACCTATTGCCGAGAGTATCAAGGGCACAAGGACAAGGATCAGGGTCTTTTCCTTGAGCTTTAACCGGTGTAGAAACAACCTGTTACCCTCTAATTCCTTCATTGTGCCCCTCCTTTTTCCGGGTTTTTCAAACCGGTTCATACCCTGAAACGCTGCACCAGCTCATTGATCTTTTCCGAAAGCCTCAAAAGGTCTTCTGCGCTCAGGTTCACCTGGGAGCTGGAATTGCTCATCTCTGTGGAAGACTGGTTGACCTCTACTATGTCCCTTGCGATCTCGCCTGCCACGGTAGAAGACTGGGCCACGTTCTCGGTCACTTCCTGGATGCCCTGTGATGCCTGAGTGACATTGGATGCGATCTCTTTTGTGGTTACAGACTGCTCCTCCACTGCCGTGGCAATGGTGGATACCATATCATTGACATCGTCTATAATCTTTGAAATGCCGCTGATCTCTTCTACTGTGCCACCGGTCGATGACTGTATATGGGTAATCTTTTCCGCGATCTCCTTTGTGGCATTTGCGGTCTGGCGGGCAAGCTCCTTTATCTCTCCTGCCACCACGGCAAAGCCCTTACCCGCCTCTCCTGCACGCGCCGCCTCGATCGTGGCGTTCAGGGCCAGGAGATTGGTCTGCTCTGAGATCTCTGTGATGGTATCTGTCACCTTGCCTATATCATTGGCGGCCCTGCCCAGCTCATCCACGGCAGTAGAGGCATTGCCTGCCCTGGTAACCGCGTCCTGGGTAATGGAACGGGTCTTTTCCGTGTTCTGCGCAATCTCACCTATGGTGGCGGTCATCTCCTCTGTGGATGATGCCACCATGCCCACATTGGTAGAGGCCTGCTCCGCGGCAGCTGCCACTGAATCCATGTTCGCGCTCATCTCTTCTGCCGCTGTGGCCACGGTATTGGCCTTGCCAGAGGTGTTTTCAGAACCCTCTGACATCTGCTGAGCTATACCCGAAAGCTCGGTGGAAGATGATGAAAGGGTCTCAACACTCTGGGTCAGCTCCCTGAACATCTCAGCAAGGTTTTTCCCCATCTGGTCAAGGGCAGAGCCAAGTTCGCCTGTTTCGTCACTACGTCTCACATCCAGGGTCTGTGTGAGATCACCCTGGGCCATGGCCTGTGCAAATGCAACACCCTTTGTAAGGGCAGCCACAATGGAACGCACAAAGAAAAAGATACTAACCGATACAATGGCAAGAGAGACAAGGATGATAAGTATAACCATATTCCGGATCGAGCGGGGGGTCTCCATTAACTCGTCATAGGGCTGGGATGTGGCAATGCTCCATCCAGTAGCATTTACCGGTGCAAAGGCGCTGAGTTTGCGGGTGCCCTTGAACACATAGTCTTCTATACCGGTCTTACCAGCGAGCATCTTCTGCGTGATCCCCTCCATACCCTTTAATGTATTGATATTGAGCTTTAATATATATTCCTCTTTGGGGTGAGCAATGGTAATGCCTGTATCATCGACCATAAATGCATAGCCTGTCTTACCCAGTTTTGCATCTGTTATGACCTTCTCAATCTTATCCATCTTCAATACAACGACCACT
>JAYEKR010000068.1:0-4793 GCA_034661115.1 Thermodesulfobacteriota bacterium
GATGTATCGGAGTTTATGCGCGCGCTGAGGGTGTGTTCGGCAATGGTGTCGGGTGTTTCCAATTGTGTACGGTTTTCGTTCAAAAAAGATGAAACCATCCTGTTCGCCGATAATCCAGACCAGGGATAGGTGGAAAGATCGGTTAATGCAAAACTGGAAGGAGATGAGATGGATATAAACTTCAACCCCAGGTTTTTTATGGATTGCCTTGCACAGATGGAGGGAGAGGTTGAGGTAAGACTCAAATCAGATGAGAGTCCCTGTCTGTTGACACGGAAAAACGATAAGGACAGTCGATGGATCATAATGCCAATGAGGTTCTAATTATTTAAATAAAGGGTAATAATTATGCGAGAATACACAGCAGATGATATTAAGGTATTGGATGGTTTTGAGGCGGTGAGGTTGAGGCCTGCCATGTACATAGGTTCAACAGCATCACAGGGCCTTCACCACATTGTTTTCGAGGTTATAGACAATAGTATTGATGAAGCCGTAGGCGGATATTGTTCAAAGATTAATATTATTATCCATATGGATGAAAGTATCACGGTCAGTGATAACGGTAGAGGTATCCCTGTTGATATCCATAAGGATACAGGAAAGTCCGCAGTTGAAGTGGTGATGACAACCCTTCATGCCGGTGGTAAATTCGACAATTCCACATACAAGGTTTCCGGCGGTCTTCATGGTGTGGGTGTATCATGCGTAAACGCCCTTTCAGAGGTCATGGATGTGGATATATACAGGAACGGGTACAGATACTATCAGCAGTATGAAAGAGGTGTTCCAACCGGAGATCTTGAAAAAAAGCAAAAGGCGGATAAGACTGGAACAACCATTCATTTTAAGCCGGATCCGGATATATTTGAGACAACGACCTTTGAATACGATATCCTGGTGAATCGTATACGGGAGATGGCCTTTCTTAATAGAGGGCTTGAGATTGTAATCGAGGATGAGCGAACAGATACAGTAAAGGCCTTTAAGTTTGAAGACGGTCTCAAGGATTTTGTACGATTTTTGAATGCAAAGAAAAAGCCCTTTCATCAACCTATTTATTTCAGAAAAGAGAAGGGGGATCTTATCCTTGAGGGTGTGGTGCAGTATAATACCTCTTATTCAGAAAGTTTCTTTTCCTTTGCCAATAATATCAATACCCATGACGGTGGAATGCATGTGGTCGGGTTCAGGGCTGCGCTAACACGTTCTATAAACGCGTATGCAAGGGAAAAGGGTCTCCTTAAGAATGCAAAGGTTGCACTCAGTGGTGATGATACACGGGAGGGTCTTTGTGTGGTGATAAATGTCCTGCTTCCCAATCCGCAGTTTGAGGGGCAGACAAAGACAAAGCTGGGTAATTCCGAGGTAAAGGGGCTTGTCGAAAAGATCACCAATGACGCCATCGGTGATTATCTCAACGAAAATCCATCCGAGGCAAACCTGATCATAAGAAAAATCATACAGAGCGCACAGGCAAGGGACGCTGCACGCAAGGCAAGGGAGCTGACTAGAAGAAAGACTGTCATGGAAAGTTCCCTTTTACCTGGTAAACTGGCAGACTGTCAGGAAAAGGATCCGGCATTGTGCGAGATTTATATTGTGGAGGGGGATTCTGCAGGAGGGAGTGCAAAACAGGGAAGGGACCGTAAAAACCAGGCGATTCTTCCTCTCAAGGGAAAGATATTGAATGTGGAAAAATCCCGCATAGACAAGATGCTTTCCAATGAAGAGATCAAGACCCTTGTTACTGCCCTTGGTACGGGTATTGGTTCTGACAGCTTTGATATATCAAAGCTCAGGTATCATTCCATTGTAATCATGACGGACGCCGATGTGGACGGGGCGCATATACGAACCCTGTTACTCACTTTCTTTTATCGCCAGATGCCCGAGATTATAGAGAGGGGATTTCTTTATATTGCCCAGCCGCCTTTGTTTAAAATATCAAAGGGCAAAAAATCCCGATATTTGTTGAATGAAGATGTCCAGGATGAATTTCTTTTGAATAATATTGTGGATGATCTCATCCTTAAGGGGGATATCGAGGTAAGCGGCCAGGAGCTTATAAGATACCTTAAGCTTATATCCAGAAGAAACATTATACTAAAAAATTATGGGATGCGTCATATGGATGAAAGGGTGATACAATCTGTTTCATATATATCATGTAGTAATGATAATATCTATGATTTCGAGAAGATAGAGAAAGAGATTCTGGATATAATACAGGAATGGTTTCCTCATATGGGACCGGTTACAAGTGAAAATGGTGAAGGATATGCTGTTTTTAATACCATAAATAACGGGATACGGAGACAGACAAGGGTTGATGTAAGGCTCATTGAGTCCAAGGGATTTAATGAATTGAGACGAATCCATACCCAGCTTTCCGTCCTTGGTAAGCCGCCATTCAGGCTTATCAAGGGGGATGATGTGTATGAGGTCGAGAATCTCAGGGAGGCCTTGACAAGGATATTTGTAGAGGCCAAAAAGGGTTATTCCATACAGAGATACAAAGGGCTCGGTGAGATGAATCCGGAGCAGTTATGGGAGACCACCATGGACCCGGAAAAACGTTCCATGCTGAAGGTGAATATAGAAGATGCAGTGGAAACCGACCAGATTTTTTCCATGCTCATGGGTGATGAGGTGTCTCCACGCAGGCAGTTTATAGAGACCAATGCCCTTAAGGTTGCCAATCTGGATATATGAAAGGAATAAAGGAATATAGATGAATACAACAGCTGTTGCAATCGACCATGAAATGAAGCAATCATATCTGGATTACGCGATGAGCGTGATCATCGGAAGGGCTATTCCTGATGTCAGGGATGGACTGAAGCCGGTACACAGAAGAATTCTCTTTGCCATGCACGAGGCAGGCAATTTTCATAACAGGCCCTATAAAAAATCCGCACGTATCGTTGGTGATGTCATAGGTAAATATCACCCGCATGGTGATTCCGCGGTTTACGATTCCATTGTACGGATGGCACAGACATTCTCGTTGAGATACCCCATGGTTGACGGGCAGGGTAATTTTGGATCTGTAGACGGGGACCGTGCCGCGGCCATGAGGTATACCGAGATACGCATGATGCGTATTGCCGAGGATATGCTTGCTGACATAGAGAAGGAAACAGTTGATCATACCCCCAACTATGATGAAACCATTAAGGAACCACTGGTACTTCCAACACGCATCCCCGGACTTTTACTAAACGGTTCTTCCGGGATTGCCGTTGGCATGGCGACCAGTATCCCTCCGCATAATCTCGGGGAGTTGGTCGATGCCTTGATTGCATTGATAGATAATCCCGATATCACCCTGGAAGAGGTCATGAAGATCATCCCCGGTCCTGATTTTCCCACTGGTGGCATCATCTTTTCCGGTGGAGAGATAGAAAAGGGTTATGCAACAGGCAGGGGAATACTAAAAATAAGGGGAAGGCTGCACACAGAGGAGGAGAAAAACAGGCAGAAGCTTATTGTAACCGAACTTCCCTATGTGGTTAACAAGGCAGACCTTATCGCAAAGATAGCCATGCTGGTCCATGAAAAAAAGATCGAGGGTATATCAAATATACGTGATGAGTCGGACAAGGATGGCATGAGGGTGGTGATAGACCTGAAAAGGGGTGGAGAGCCGAGCGTGGTGGAAAACCGGCTTTATAAGCTTACCAACCTTCAGACCTCCTTTTCCATGAATATGCTTTCCATCCATAATGGAAGCCCCAGGCTTATGGGTATCATTGGAATCATGCGGGCATTCATGGATTTCAGGGAGGAGGTTGTAACACGCAGGAGCAATTTTGAACTCAAAAAGGCCCTGGCCAGGGTGCATATCCTGGAGGGTCTGCTCAAGGCCCTTGATCATATCGATGAGGTGGTTTCCATAATCAGGGCCTCTTCGACACCGAGGGATGCCAGGGATAATCTGATAAAGCGATTTGATTTCAGCGAGATACAGGCCCAGGCAATACTTGATATGAAGCTGCAGCGCCTGACAGGCCTTGAACGTGAAAAACTGGAAAACGAACACCGTGAGCTTTTAAAAGAGATCATGCGTCTGGAAAAGATACTCTCCGATCGTCAGGAACTTCTCAAGGTGATAAGGGCTGAGCTGATTGATGTAAGGGATCGCTATGCAGACGACAGGCGGACAATGATCGTTAAACAGGCGGCAGGTGATTTTCAGATGGAGGACCTGATCCCTGATGACAAGATGGTGATTACCATTTCGCATAAGGGTTATATCAAGCGTACGGAATTGAACAAATACAAGACCCAGAAACGCGGAGGTGTAGGGGTAAGGGCCGGAGTGTCGAAAGATGATGATTTTCTCGAGCATCTCTTTCTGGCAACAAACCATGCCTCTATCCTGTATTTTACCAATAATGGAAGGGTTTACCATACAAAGGTCTATGAGGTACCTGAGCAGGACCGGACAAGCCGCGGAATACCCGTGGTCAACCTGCGTCCTGTAGATAAGCAGGAGCGGATATGCGCCATCCTTGTTGTCTCGGATATCAACGATGAGGACGCTCATGTGGTGATGGTGACCAGAAAAGCAAAAACCAAAAGGGTCAGTCTCAAAGATTTCAGCCGCATCATGAAAAACGGCATCATTGCCATATCCCTTGATAAAGACGATGAAGTCGTATTCGCAAGGCTTACCGATGGCAACAAAAAGATCGTAGTTGCCTCAAGATCCGGCAAGGCCATTGTCTATGACGAAGGAGATGTACGTGTAATGGGAAGACAGGCTGGGGGTGTAAGGGCTATCCGGC
>JAYEKR010000069.1:0-4769 GCA_034661115.1 Thermodesulfobacteriota bacterium
TATTTTTGCATCAGCCATGGGATGAACCCGCTGCCTGATGGATTGTTGCCAGGCATGTCTCTGATTTCAGATAGTTCGTGGTCATTGAGTTTGACGATGTTTGCCTGTTCAAGGGATGCCTCGATGATGGATGCAGTATAGCAGCCCGGCCTCAGGTTGACATCATAGAGACATCTGGTATTCGGGTTTCTGCTGGAGATTATCCCCTGGATGGTCTTGCGGGCGCGTTCGCTGCGCTGCATGAGCGTGCCGAAATAGATAAGCTCGATCTTGTCTGAAGGAAGATCATTCATCTCCCTGGTGTATTCCATGTAGTCATAGGCGCTATCCTGAATGATCTCAAAGCCCGGGATACCAGAGGAATCAAGCTCTACCATCACCCTGCCTGTGGGTTTTCTTTCATCAATCTGGACATCGTTCAGGTCAAAACCGGCATCTTTGAGAATATGCATGATCTCTTCACCGTCTTTGTCCCGGCCGACTCTAGTCAGAAATTTGACGGGCCAGCCGAAGTGGTGCATGTGACAGGCCAGGTTAAAGGGGGCGCCCCCCAGGCGTCTGTATTCAGGGAATATATCAAACAGTATTTCGCCGATGACAACCAACATAGGACTAAAAGATTACCTCCATATTCATAAATATAATAACATGGAGATACAGCGGATGCAAGGCAGGCGGGAATGATGGTCATCTTTGGTAGCCGTGAACGGCTTGAAATTGGAAATGTAGTTGTTCACGGCTTGAAATTAGAAATGTAGCCGTGAACGGCTTGAAATTAGAAATTAGAAATTGGGGAGAACGGAAACGAGTTTACGAGCTGGATGTGTAGCCGTGAACGGCTTGAAAATTGAATGCGTTCGTCAACAGTACAAAGGCATAAAGGCCAAATTTCCAATTTCAACGTTCCGTGAACGGTTACCATCTTTGTAGTATTGCGTGGGGTCTTGACTCTGCGGCCGCTGTGTCCCTGAGGGTTTGTGTGGAACAGGGGCAAGGCGAATATCCTTAACTCACAGCTGTGCGCGGATTGGAGAGGTTGACATCCAGGTTGAAGATGAGTACAATACTGGATATTCAGTATAAGGAGGGGGTTATGTATGATGCTGTGATTATCGGTGCTGGGTATGGCGGGATGAGCGCTGGCGCGCTGCTGGCTGATGCAGGGCTCCGGGTTGTGGTCCTGGAAAAGGCCTCCTGCCTGGGCGGGAGGGCCGCGTCCTTTCGTGATGATTCCGGTTATATGTGGGAGTATGGGGCGCATTCTCTGCGTCTGGCCCACAAGGGCCTGGCCGCCGAGGTCTTTGGCCGCCTTGGCCTGGAGATCGCATTTGTGCCAGAGGCCAATGACGCAAAGCTGATATTCAAGGGTCGCCTGTGGGACAGGCCCGAAGGCCCGGCAGGTTTTCTTCTTACGCGGATATTGCCCTTTAAGAGCCGTATCAATCTTTTGAGGCTGATTCTCAGGCTGAAAAGGGGTAATCCGCTCTCCTGCTATGACAAGACCCTGCTGGATTTTTGCAGGGAGGGGTTTGATGATAAGACCCTGGAGGGGTTTTTGCCCTTTCTTGGTTTGATGATCATGTATCCTGACCCGGCCAGGGTGAGCGCCGGCGAGGTGATGCAGTTTATCCAGCGTTTTTTTGCCGCAGGTATCGGAGTGGGCGAACCAGTTGGAGGGACGGCCCAGATCTTTAAAGGGCTTCAAAGACATGTAGATGTCCATCTGGATGAAAAGGCCGAGTCCGTCATCACTGAAAATGGCCATGTCATGGCGGTTAAAACGAGCAAGAAAACCTATAAGGCCCGGCGGGTGATCTTTGCGGCCCGTCTGCCCCTGCTTTTTGAGATAATGGACCGTGGCCTGTTCAGCCGGGGTTTTGCCGAATATGTGGACCATATCGAGAACAGCTCCGGGTTGAGCATTGATTTTATCACAGACCAGAGGGTCTCTGATATCCGGGGAGGTGTTCTTGGGGTGGATATCCCCATCTGGGCAAAGTTTCAGTCCAACACGGATCCGACCCTTACACCTGAGGGCCGTTTTCTTTCCACCTGGGGGATCATGTTGCCTTCTGATTTTGGTCCGGATGAAATTGAAGCAGCAGAGTCGCGTCTCAAAGACACGATTCGAGCACTCTTTCCTGGTTTTTTTGACCATGTAGTAAAGCAGCGCAGACTGGTGGTGCCGGTGATGAACGGCACGCTCCTTAAAGCGTCACAATCCCTTCCGCACCGGCCGGGCGTGGTCTGTGATACAGTACAGGGGCTCTTTTTTGCCGGTGACACAGCGGCAGGTATTGGATGTTCCGGCGATATCGCTTTTTCCTCGGCCATGAAGGTTGCGGATGCAATCCTGAAATAGATCGGGAAATAAAATGGAGGAGATAACGATGAAAAGATTGATTCCAGTGGTGTTGTTTTTTGCGATGATCCTTTCCTCTGGCCTGTATGCGCAGACGCCCGGGGTGGATCTGGATATAAAAAAGCTGGAAAAGGGCGATATACAGGTTTTCAAAGAGGAGTATTCCACTGTTGGTGAGGGTAAAAAGATGCGGGTGGTAGGCATGATGCTCATTGATGCACCTCCCGCAGAGCTATGGGATGTACTGGTTGACTGGGATGCCATGGGCCCTTATGTCTCAGGGCTTGATTATTACAAGACGGTCCACAGGATAGAGCCGGTGGGCAAAGACAGCGGGCAATCCCTGATTGAAGGGAAACTGAGTATTGCGTTTTTTACAGTGCTTTATACCCTGGATGTACGCTTTGATCGTTCAAGGTTCAGGCAGGAGTGGACCATGGTGGACAAAGAGACAGCAGAGACCTGTCGAAAAAGCGGTATTGGTATCAGTGATAAATCCGGGACCATAAAGGATATTCAGGGGTATGAATACATTGAGCCTTATGGTGACGGATCACGGTCCATGTATTTTTATGCCCCGATCGTGGAGACAGCGGTACCACTGCCCGGGTTTGTGGAGAGGGCAGTGTCAAAGTCAACCCTGAAAGGCTATATGGAAGGCGTACGCAAGATGGTGGCTGAGAAAAAGGCAGGCAAAAAATGACCATAACTTACCAGGTTGCCAGGATTAAGGATTAGGACGCAGGGTCAAAACCTTGTGTAATATTACAAAGATGTGGTCACCCCCGCCTGCCTGCTGCAGGCAGGCCTGCGAAGTGTGTCGCACGCAGACAGGCAAAGGTGGGCATGACATTGGTGGTGTTCCTGTCTTTTTCATATAAACCGTTTGATTTTCTGGAACGACAATGTAAGGATAATGGGTTCGGGTGGTGTTATCCGGGAATAAAGAGATTGAAATACATCAATACGGAATCTGGAGGCTTGGGATTTGAATATGGCAAGGACAACATTGGGATTAAGGCGCAACCTGAAAGAAGAGCAGCGCAGAAGCGACATACGGCAGGCGTCCATCAAGATTTTTTCTGACAAGGGCTATGTATCCTCCACCATGGATGACATCGTGCAGGAGGCGGGTTGCAGTAAGTCATTGATCTACTGGTACTGGGGCAGCAAGGCAGATCTCTTCAATGACCTGGTGGATATCTGCATGACCCGCTATGTGGAGGCATTTGAAGAGGTCGTCGGCTCCAGAGGAGATTATCTGGAGAGGCTACAGGGTGTGGCCGTGACAGCGGCAGGGATATATGAGGAAAGTCCGGAACTCAATAAATTGGTGCATTTCGGGGCGATTACGAGTTCTAGTAAGTCGAAGGAGAATTTCAGGGAGAGGATTTTCGGTTACAAGGAACAGATCCTTTCCCAGATAGAGAGGCTTTTGCAGGAGGGGGTTGACGAGTCCATCTTAATAGAGGATATTGATGTCTCTGCCATGGCACTCCATATCATGAGCATGGTGGAGGGCTATATTTATCTTTCCATCCTGAAAGAACGCATGCCGCTTGAGCGTATATTCGATGTGCTGGCAAAATATATCATGCCCGGCATCATCAGGAAATGAGGGTGTCAGATTTTCTGTGTAAACGGCCATTCTGCATAAGGGTTCCTTGAATAATTCGCAGTAATCTTTTCCAAGATTTCTAAATTTATCTTGCAAAATCAATGTGTTGAAGGAGCTCATGATGCATCAGCTTGGATTTTTTGATTTTAATACCCGTCTTCAACGCATTGATAAAGTTGGTGATCCGTTGGTTAAGATTAACAGGACGATTGAGTCCATATAGTTCTGTAAAAGGGTTGGCGAGCGAAGCCCCCCAGCCGGTGGAGCCAACAGCCAGACCATGGGCGGGCCGGGGATACAATAAAATCGATCCGGCCGCGGGCGCAGGCAACGCAAGCCCCGGCAAGGGCTGAAGCCCGAGCACGCAGACGATCCACTTATAGATATTTCTTGATGATATCCTCGGTTATTTCAGCCTGCTTAAGGATTGTTTTCAGTGTCCACCGGTCAAGCTCCTTATGGTCAGGAACTATAATGACACTGCCGGTCTGATAATTCTTTAACTTGATATGGCTACCCTTTTGAGAAATCTTTTCATATCCAAGCTTTTTTAAGACCTTGATGAACTCCCTGCCAGAGAGAGAAGGAGGTTTGGGGGTCATATGGCCATCTCACACACCTTGTACTCATCAGACGGACGATCAATATCCTGGGGATCGGCCTCAAGATACAGCTCAATGGCCTCCTTGAGGTTTTTAAAGGCCTCATCCTCGCTGCGGCCTTGGGTTACACAGCCCTTAAGGGCCGGGCAGTAGGCCACGATATATCCATCCATGCCTTTTTCTAAGA
>JAYEKR010000070.1:0-4748 GCA_034661115.1 Thermodesulfobacteriota bacterium
GACATGGTTATATGAAAAAAGGTTTTCATCCCTGGTTGTGAGCGCAGCTCATGTGCGTTTATATGAAAACAGGCGTTTAAGCGTCAGCCTTTTATAAAACCCTTACGGGTAACTCCTGTTCAGAGTTTTACCCCGATTTATAGAGTTGTTGCAAGATGAGTAATCATCAATCCAAATTCCAAAATGGTTTCACCCCATCCTTGAATCGAGCAGCCTTCCTCCGAGCAGGTGCATGTGCAGGTGGGTAACGATCTGGGTGCCGTCCTTGCCGCAGTTTATAACGGTCCTGTATCCGGAGTCTTCTACCCCCTTGATACGCGCTATTTCCTGTGCTGCCTTGAGCATGGCATCCCAGATATGGATCTCTGAGAGGTCATTGAGGGTCTCGATGTGTTTTTTCGGCACAATCAGGGTGTGCACCGGCGCCATGGGTTCGATATCGTCAAAGGCAAATACCGTTGCGTCCTCATATACCTTTGTGCTGGGTATCTCCCCTTTGATGATCTTACAGAATATACATTCTCCCATTTTTCCCTCCTGCCTTTATATTTCCTTGATCTTTTTTATCGCATTTTCCAGGTTGATCTTTCCTTCATACATGGCCTTTCCTGTTATGGCCCCGAACATGACGCCTGTTTTGGAGAGCCGGATCAGGTCGTCGAGGCATGAGACCCCCCCGGATGCGATTACAGGCGTATGGACTGCCTGTGCAAGGGCTGCTGTTTCCTCGATATTCGGGCCCTGCATCATGCCGTCCCTTGAGATATCCGTATATACAATAAAGGCCGGGTGTGCATTCTCGTATGACCGGGCCATTTCCACGGCATCGAACCGGGTGATCTCCTTCCATCCTTTGATTGCCACCTTGCCTTTTACTGCATCGATCCCGATCCCGACCCTGGAGGGGAAGGCCCGGATAAGGTCCATGGATGCCTCTTTTTTTTCCACCACCATGGTGCCTAGGATCACATAATGTACGCCCAGGTCAAAGGCCTTTGTGGCATCTTCATGGCTGCGTATGCCACCGCCGAGTTCTACTTCGACTTCCACACTGGAACAGATGGAGGAGATGGCCTCTGCATTGACCCGTCTACCCGATACAGAGCCGTCAAGGTCAACCACGTGTATGCGGGTGGCGCCTGCCTGTTCAAATGCGCGGGCGACATCGGCAGGGGCCTTGTTATAAAAACTTATGTCATCGAATTTGCCTTTTTTCAGTCGGACGACCTGTCCTTCATGCAGGTCAATGGCCGGGATAATAATCATTTTTTCCCTCTTGGTTTCTCTGATCCACCAGCTATCGAACAATACAGAGTATCTCAGTATATAGTACTGTCTATTCTGTGCCTCTATCCTATAGAATTCTTCGTGGTACATGCTGGGATCGACCCGGGCCTCTTTCCAGTGTTCCATGATCGCCCTTACCTCATGGGTCTCTCCATTATATTCAAAGCAGATCGGGTCTCCGGGATGTCTGAAACTGTCGCGGGTCTTTACCCTTGCCGAGAGGTACTTCACAGGGATCCTTTTGTTGAAGGGATATCGTGGCCTGTGATTTCTACTGCCTGTTTCAAGGCCCTTGCAAAGGCCTTGAAACAGGCCTCGCAAAGGTGATGCAAATTGCTGTATGCATGGATGGTTATATGCAGTGTGATTCCCGCATTAAAGGCCAGGGACCGGAAGAATTCAGGGACAAGTTCCATGTCAAATTCACCTGCCTTACCGTGAAACGCGTCTGGCCCGTGGATCTGGAAATACGGCCTGTCCGAGATATCCAGACACACCTCCACAAGGGCTTCGTCCATGGGTATGGTTGCGCTGCCATAACGCTCAATCCCCTTTTTGTCACCAAGGGCCCTGCGTATGGCTTCTCCCATAACAATACCGCAATCTTCCACTGTATGGTGTAGGTCCACATGCACATCACCCTGTGCATGGATTGTCATCCCAATATTGGAGTGCCTTGAGAGGGCATCCAGCATATGGGCGAAAAATCCGGATGGAACATCTATAAGGGAATCCATCCCCGGGACCTTCAGTTCAATTGCTATGTCGGTCTCGTTTGTCTTTCGTGTAACCCGTGATTTTCTCATATATTGTCCCCCAGCAATTTCTTGAAAAGCTCGATGGCCCTGTTCACATCTATATCTGTTCCGGTCCCGCCCTGGGCAAAGATGGCCTTGCCTCCGCCTTGTCCATCCAGCGATGACATCATGGCCTTCATGATATTCCCGGCATGGATCTTTTTTTCCATGTCCTTTGTCGCCATGATCATGAATGTCTTCTTTTTATCCCCATCGGCAATAAGCAGGATCACCCCGCTTTTTATCTCTGTCTTGATGCGGTCTCCCATCTCCCTCATCCCGGCCTGATCAACACCCTTCATTTGCCTTATCACCGTGTTTATATTGTTGACGGATATCATGTTTGTGTCCGGGCCGGTCTCTGTATGTTTGCAGGTCATGGCCAGGTCAAGGCGCAGTTTCTTTATTGTTTCTTCCTGGTCCTTTATCCTTGTCCTGGATGCAGAGATCCGGTCCCGGATCTCTGCTGGTGTACATCGAAACTGATCGGCTGCTTTGCTTACAATACCCGAGACCTTTCTCATATGTTCAAGGGCCTGCATCCCGCAGACCGCCTCAATGCGCCTTGTACCTGCGGCAACCCCTGCCTCCGAGACAATACGGACAAGGCCAATTTCTCCGGTGTTTCGGCAATGCGTGCCCCCACAGAGTTCAACAGAGACGCCATCTCCCATGGTTACAACCCGTACCACGTCGGCGTATTTTTCATTGAAAAGGGCCATGGCACCTGTCTTCATGGCCTCTTGCCTTGGCATGAGACATGTGTTTATGGGGAGGTTGTCCATGACCCGGGTATTGACCCATGTCTCTACCTTTTCGATTTCCTGGTCTGTCATGGGGGAAAAGTGGGTAAAATCAAACCTCAGCCGTTTATTGTTTACCAGGGACCCTGACTGGTGGACATGGTTGCCGAGCACCGACTGCAGGGCCTTTTGTAGCAGGTGAGTGGCGCTGTGGTGACGCATGATCTCTTTTCTCCGGGCTTCATCTACCTGGAGCGTGATTCTTTGCCCCTGTGCAAGCTTTCCTTTTTTCACCAGGACATGGTGCATGATCGCGCCTGAGGGCGTCTTTGTGGTGTTTATGACCTCTGCCTTGAACCCGTCCCCGTATATAATGCCCGTGTCCCCGGCCTGTCCGCCGGATTCACCGTAAAACGGGGTCTGGTCTGTGAATACATTGCCGAATTTTCCTTCGTGCAATTGCTCTGTATCATTGGTGATCCTGGATATCCATGCCTGGGTTTCCAGTGTGTCATAGCCTGCAAACTCAACCTTGAGTCCAAGTCCCTTGTCTTCCCGGGCAGTATCTTTTGTGTTTTCAAAGCCGCCTGAGGCCCTGGCCTTTTGTCTCTGCTTTTCCATGCAGGTCTCAAACCCTGTATTGTCGATTTCAATGCCCTGTTTTTCGGCGATGTCCCGGGTAAGATCCACTGGAAACCCAAAGGTGTCATAGAGCTTGAATACTGCATCACCCGGGATCAGGGTTGATTTCTGTGCCTTGATGTCATGAATGATCTCGTCGAGCAGGCCGAGCCCAGTCTCAAGGGTGGAGATAAAGCGTTCCTCTTCGTTTGAGATGACTTTATCGATAAAGTCACGACGCTGAAGAAGTTCAGGATATACATCACCCATCTCCTGCACCACCTTCATGGAGATATCATGAAGAAAGGTCTTGTTGACGCCGAGCAGTTTAGAATGTCTTGCCGCCCTGCGGATGATGCGCCTGAGCACATACCCGCGGCCCTCATTCGATGGAAGCACGCCGTCTGATACCAAAAAGGCGCATGCCCTGGCATGGTCAGCGATAACACGGATAGAGGTATCTGTCTCGTGATCCGTGTTATAGGTGTGCCCTGTGAGTTCTGCAATGTGGTGTATCAGGGGGGAAAAAAGATCTGAGTCATAGTTGCTGTTTACGCCCTGGAGTACAGCCGCTATACGTTCAAGCCCCATGCCTGTATCTATGCTGGGGTTTGGCAATGCATTCATTGCACCTGTTTTATCCCGGTTGTATTGCATGAACACAAGGTTCCATATTTCGAGATACCGGTCACAATCGCATATACCTGGAAAACATTCCTTTCTGCCGCAGCCCACTGAAGGGCCCTGGTCATACATGATCTCTGAGCATGGGCCGCACGGACCGGTATCTCCCATGGACCAGAAATTGTCCTTGTCACCAAGACGCACGAGCCGGTCCAGATCTATTCCGATCTTTTTATGCCATATGTCCAAGGCCTGATCGTCGCTTTCATGTACCGTAATCCAGAGTTTGTCAGGTGGCAGGCCCATTTGGTCCACAAGGAGTCTCCATGCATATTCAATGGCCTGTTCCTTGAAATAGTCGCCAAAGGAAAAGTTGCCCAGCATCTCAAAAAAGGTGTGGTGCCTGGCAGTGCGTCCCACATTTTCCAGGTCATTGTGTTTTCCTCCGGCCCGCACGCATTTCTGTGAGGATGTGGCCCTGGTGTATGGGCGTTTTTCCGTTCCCAGAAAGGTGGATTTAAACTGGACCATGCCTGCATTGGTAAAGAGCAGGCTGGGATCTGCACCTGGCACAAGCGACGAACTCTTGACCATGGTGTGGCCATTGTCCTGAAAATATTTCAGGAACATCCTGCGTATCTCTGTGCCCTTCATGGCTCCTGCCTTTCATGCATTG
>JAYEKR010000071.1:0-4700 GCA_034661115.1 Thermodesulfobacteriota bacterium
TTTTTCCTCGATACTCTCGATATAATCTGCGGCAATCCCTTTGTAGGTCCCCTTGCTGTCAAAGAAGTCAATAGGGGGAAAATCAGGGTCCGGCGCTATGGTTATTACTCTATGGTCTTTGATCCACTGGATCTCGGTATCGCTGAGAGAAAGCTTTCCCCCGGCGCAGGGTGCATTAATGGGCATTGATAAAAATACAAATACAAAGACAAAGACAAAGACAAAGAGAAATGGACTATATTTGCTGGAAAATAGAGGTGGCATTCCCGACTCCTTTTTCAATCCATGAATACAATTTACCATAATTTCTGCATGCAAAGGGGTTCATGCTATCCAAAGATTATGGTCTCCCCAGCACATCATTCATCCTGAATATATGGTCCCTGCCTATATTAATACTCTAATAATACATGAGTTGCAAGATCACGCAGGATATTTTGTGAAGGGTTGGCTTTGTGATCTGCAGGACATGCAGTGTTATTGGAAAAGATCCGCCTTGACCCGAAGAGGTTTTTGTTGAATAATCTATAATTCACGGGATGTATACATAGAGGATACATCGAAAGGGAGGCATCAGTGGAGCTAAGACGGCTTTTTTATCCTGAGAGTATTGCGGTAATCGGGGCGTCCCCCAATATAGGCGGAGGAAAGATGCCCTACTATCAGATTCTACAGATGGCGGGCTACAGTGGCCGGCTGTATCCGGTCAATCCGAAATATGATGAGATAGAAGGTACACAGGTGTATCACAGCATTGATGACCTGCCCGAGGCAGTAGATTTTATCATTGCATCTGTTCCCTCAATGCATGCCCTTGATATCGTCAAACAGGCCTGCAGGAACAAGGCAGGGTTTATTCATTTTTTCACCTCTGGATTTTCAGAGATCGGAGAGGTTGAGATTGAAGATGCCATGCTCGATGTTGCGCGTGAACACGGACTGCGCATAGTAGGCCCGAATTGCATCGGTGTACACTGTACAGAGTCTGGTGTTTCCTGCGACCTGCCCAGGCAATGGCAGTCTCCCGGGGATGTGGGCTTTTTATCGCAGTCCGGAGGTATGACGAATAACTTCATGCGCATGGCGAATTCCAGGAAGATCCAGCTGAATAAGCTGGTTTCCTATGGAAACCAGATGGACCTGAAGGTGGAGGATTATCTTGAATACCTTGCGCAGGATGACGATGTCAGGGCTATTGCCGCATATATCGAGGATATCAAGGACGGAAGGCGTTTTATTCAGGCACTCAAAGATACAAGCCGGCACAAGCCCCTTATCATACTCAAGGGCGGTGTTACCAGCCAGGGGGCAAAGGCAGCGGCCAGTCATACCGGTGCAATGGCCGGGCATTTTGAGATATGGTCTGCTGTTATGAGACAGTTCGGCTGTATCGAGGTGGATACCTTTGAGCACATGATAGATATGCTCGTCCTGGCAACCGCCAGTAGGATCCCTGATGGTCACCGTATTGGTTTTCTCGGGTCAGGGGGAGGTACCTCGGTGCTGCTTACGGATATGGCTGCCCTCAGCGGGCTTGAACTGCCTGAACTGGACAGTATTACCCAGGAGCAGATCGCCAGCCGGATAAGCAATGTAAACACCAGTACCGTGAACCCGGTTGACCTTGGTTTCTACGGTTTTGATTTTGATATCATGGCGCATACCATGTCTGTCATGGATACGGATGATAATATTGACATGATTCTGCCGTATTTTTCCATGGACTTTATCACCTCTTTTGAAAAGAGCGATGTATCAGAGGGTGCCCTAAAGATTGCAGAGACCATAAACCGGATGAACAAGCCCGTTATCCCTATCCTGTCCAAGTTTACTGAAGATGTTGAGATTGAAAGGACCAGGATCGCATTTTACAATATACTTCGGGCAGAGGGTATACCTGTGTACCAGACCATTCAGGACGCCATCTACTCCATCAGCGGCATATTGAGATGGGTTGACTTTATAGAAAAAGGATCGAGACCGGAACCAGGGGCATACCTGTCAAGCCTTTAGGGGGTTGTGTGAAATATCTTGTGATGGGCGCCGGCGCCATGGGAAGCATCTTTGGAGGTCTTCTCATGGAATCCGGACATGATGTGACCTTTGTGGGGCTTGACGAACACCTGAAGACTATCCAGGAAAAAGGGCTGAAGATAGACGGGATATGGGGGGAGCATTTTCTTGAGACCCCAAAGGCCTTTTTAGGGACAGATGGCATCACAGGGACCTTTGATGTCATACTGGTCAGTGTAAAGTCATACCATACCGCCTCGGTCATGGAGTCATTGCCCGGGTTCATGAAAGACGATACCCTTGTGGTGTCCATACAGAACGGGCTTGGTAACTGGGAGACGATTGCAGGTGTTCTTGGCTGGGACAAGACCATTGGCGCAAGGATCATCTTTGGCGCAGCCATACCCGAACCCGGGACTGCCCGGGTTACCGTGTATGCGGACAAGGTGCTTTTAGGGAGTCCGTCCGGCGCAGTCCCGATGGAAAAACTGGAGATGATCTCGCGTGATTTTGTGGCAGCGGGCATACCCACCGGGATCAGCACAGAGATTGCCGCACATCTGTGGGGAAAGGTTTTGTACAACTGCTGCCTGAATCCCCTTGGTGCCATATTGAATGTCCCATACGGGGATCTTTGCAATACCATGGAGATCAAGGGGATTATCCGGGGGATCATACAGGAGATATTCAGCGTTGCCAGGGCAAAGGGGATCACACTTCTATACGCAGGCCCGGATGATTATTACCGGTTTCTCCTTGAAGAGCAGCTGCCGCCAACTGCTTCCCACAGGTCTTCCATGCTGCAGGATTTGGACATGGGCAGGCCCACCGAGATCAATGCCCTGAACGGGGCAATCTGCGCCTATGGGAGGCAATATGGTGTGCCAACCAAAATTAACTCCACGATCACCGCAATCATAATGGGCCTGGAATTCAGGGATTAATCTCACTTAGGGTTTAATTCCCCGCAGCTTGCTGCGAAAGGCCTATTCCCCTTAGGTGGCCGTTCACGGTTGGAAATTAGAAATTGGGGAGAAATGAAAAAGTTTTATCTATAGTAGCCGTTTACTTGAAGAAACCAAATCATGGTTGCGAAAACTCATCAGAAGAAAATCTTTATCTGAGTCAAGAGCAATAGAATACAAAGCAATAGTTGAAAAACTCGGGCCAAAATTGAATGCGTTCGTCAACAGTACAAAGGCATAAAGGCCAATATTCCAATTTCCACATTCAACGTTCCGTGAACGGTTACAATAACAGGAACACCACCACAGTCATTCCCGCCTGTCTGCGTGCGACGCACAGGCAGGCGGGGGTGACGCGGAAAGCACGTTCCGTGAACGGTTACCCCCTTAGAAAGATTTGATACCCCGTAGCTTGCTACGGGGTAGTTCATTCACAGGTATGGGGTTCAGGGGCAGGCAGGCCTGCCCCTGCTGGTTTAACTGTTAGTCGCTCATCACGTATTCGCCGTTGAGTGGGAATACATGGTCTTCCCAGATCCTGTTGTACTGGGCATTGTCCTCCTGCGGACGGATGAGCATGATCTTTGTGCAGAATCCCTGCTGCTCTGGTGTGGATTCATGCAGGTCATAGATCTGCAGGGCAAAGGCGGCAAAGTCTCTGACCATGAAGTCAAAGATCTGGTTGAGGATATCTTCTTCGAGGTTGATAATCTTTGCCTGTTCGAGGATGAGCTGACCATAGACCACGATGGAGAACATCTCGCCTAAAGGAAGAGAGAACGACGGGTTCATGTCCTGTGCCTTGGATGGTCCGGCCTTTTCCAGCATATCCTTGAACAGGGCGATCTGCTCAATAAAAATACCCACATTAGGTATCGCCTTGAACGCCTCGAACGAGGGCTTGTAGTCGTGGAACTGGATCTTTGACAGGCCCCTGGTCGGCCCCTGGTTGAACAGGAATAGGTCATCGTCTGTCTGCATCTGTGTTTCGACATGTGCATAATCTTTAGGGTTGAAGAAGTAGTTCTTCATGAATTTTCTTATGAGCTGCACATTGACATGGACCGTGCCTTCGAGTTTTGAAGGGCCTCTGACATCCATGGCTGCGGTTGCAAAATGCGTGTCTTTTTCAAAACCTTTGGCGGCCATGATATCCCAGAGGAGGTCGATAACCTCTTCGGACTGCAGGGTTACCTTCATCTTGCTGGTCGGGTTGTAGAGCAGGAAACGCCGGTCTTGGGCCGAGGCCGTTCTGAAATAATCCGTGGCCCTTTGCTGGTAGAGTTTCATCCCGATCAGGCGCAGCCATGCATCTATAAAGTTCTTTTTTACGTGGGGCATATCTGTAACGTGCATGCCATAGAGTACGCGGTTGGCGGCATGTGTTATGGCCTCATAAAAGCTGTGTTCGCACAGCCCGATGGATGCGGGTGGGATGTTGAACTTTCCGATGTTTACGGTATTGAGCCCGGCGTCCCATGCATCTGGCCCCCTTAAAAGGATGTCCTCATCAGTGATGGGATAATCATGCAGCGCAAAGTTGGCCACATATTCCTGGTGATTGATGACGTTTTTCTTGAGTTCAAAGGCCTTGTTATGGAAGTTTGTAACAAAGAACACATAGTCGTCAGAGCCGTCCTTTACCTTGCCCAAAGTGGAGACCATCTCTGCCTCATTCCCGTTTCCTATGTAGTATTTTTCGCCATTGGCGACAAAGGCGTC
>JAYEKR010000072.1:0-4680 GCA_034661115.1 Thermodesulfobacteriota bacterium
GACCCCCGCCTTCGCCTGTCTGCGTGCGACGCACAGGCAGGCGGGGGTGACGCGGAAAGCACGTTCCGTGAACGGTTACCCCCTTAGAAAGTTTTGATACCCCGTAGCTTGCTGCGGGGTAGTTCATTTCCTGGTTCTGATCGATCCCTGGTTCTGATTGATTGATGATCGCCTTATAACTTGTTGAGAAAAGTGAAGGAGGTTATTGCAAGGCTTGGGGTAGTATGTTTTAAGGCATGAAATGCATAGATTCATAATAAACAGGAGGTTTATTGTATGGCTTTTAAGGTGATAATTTGCAAGGATTTTGATCACATGAGTGAGGTTGCTGGCAGCATTGCCGTTGGGAATATAAAAGAGACCATATCAAAAAAGGGCGGCTTTGTTCTTGGACTTGCCACGGGCAATTCCCCGACCGGGCTGTATAAACATCTCGCCAAATCGGCAAATGCAGGGGAGTTTGACCCGGCAAAGATCAAGAGTTTCAACCTGGACGAATATATCGGCCTGCCCGGTGAAAATGCCCAGCAAAGGGCCTTGCATCCTGAAAGCTACAGTTATTTCATGATACGGGAGTTTTTCAGCCTGCTGCATAAGAGTTTTATTGAAACAAATGTTCCCTGGGGCACCCTGATCGATCAGGAGGAGCTTATCAGTGAATTGAATAACAACCCGGATGACTGGAAAGAGCAGGGGACGGATAAGGGGAAAGCGATTGTCATCAAAGAGGATGCAGCCTCTGATTATCTCAGGTGGATAAGGAAAGAGACTGTGGATGCATATGTCGAGAAGATCAATAATGCAGGCGGGATCGATCTGCATATAATCGGTGTCGGGGGCAGGGGCCATGTCGCTTTCCACGAATCAGGCATACCGTTTGATGACAATGAGATGCTGCTGGTGAAACTGGATGAGAATACGGTTGCCAATGCTGTGGAAGACGGTCATTTCCTGACAAAACAAGACAGTCCGAGGTATGCATTGTCAATGGGTGCTGAGCAGGTTTATAAAGCCGGAACAGTACTTTTGCTGGCAAACGGCCCGAGAAAATCCGCACCTGTGGCTGAATCTCTTTTGAAAGACCCCACACCCGATATCCCCATATCATATTCTCAGATCTATTCCGAAAATGTCGGTAATATGATCTATGTGATTGATAAGGCTGCTGCAAAGGATATTTTGACAAATATTGAAAAGATACAAGACAAAGGCATCGAGATTGAAGACATCAGTGATCAGTCATGCAGAGTGAGGGTCGAAGACCTTAAATTTTTCAGAGACCCTGATACCTGCCTGATGGGTTAGTACAAATAAGGGGCCGCTGCTCATGGAGCTGGGGCCCCTTATTTGCCTTTTTCGGGATAACTTGGCTGACTTGCCGTTTTACCGGAACATGGGCAGCTTTTCCAGGATCATGGAATTGACATCTTCAACGATATTTATCAGCCACTGTGTGCCGATGCTGCGTGTATCCCCATGAAACCTCTGGATCGTTTCAATATAACCTGTCTTTTGTCGGCCGATCTCCTGTTCAATATTCGAAAGGAATGTGTCCCGCAGTTTGTCATCACCACAATAAGATCTGAGCGAATCAAATCTCACCTGTTCAATATTGTCGTAGAGCCCCTGTTTCTGGTTGATAAGGTCTGCGGATGCCGTATCCTTCATGAGAGATGTATACTGAAGAACCGATTCCGGCATCTTTTCGGCCAGGGCCTTGAACCTCTTTATCCTCTCGTCGAGCGCCATATCGAGTTTTTCAACAGCGCCTGCCAAAAGTCCCTGTTCCATAGGATCGGGGCCGAAGAACAAGGGGCGTACATGCCGGTACCAGGCCTTGAGCGCGATAAGGTTTGCGATATAGGTTATGTTGTTCCTGACCTTTTGGTTTATCTCCCAATATACACCGGATTTGAATGCCCGGACCGTGCAGGACGTATCCTGCCCGTACACGATCTTTGAGTCTTCATAAAGACTGCCCCTGAAAACAGTGCCTGCGGCAATGACTGTTCCGAAACCGATCTTTGCCGGACCGACCAGGCCACCCTGGCCGCCTAAGAAGATGGGTCTTTGATTGAGCATGACTCCCCTTGGGACATCACCGATAAGAGATGCGGTTGCCTTGTCCTGGTTCGGGGTATAATTGAAATGTATATACGAACTGCCTACCTCGCTGTGGTCTTTGCGGCTTGTGCCGCCGGACATCATGCAGTCGCAGAAATTTATCAGGCTTCCCAGTGTGACAAAAGGCAGGAGTATTGTCTGTTTGAGCCCTACTGTATGGGCGCCCCCGGCCTCTTCTTCAAGGATGCACGCATCCCTCACATGGGCCCCGTACGCCATATTCGCCCCTGCAAGAAAAACCGATTTTTTGAAAAAACCGCCCTTGAGTTCCACGTCAGGGCCTATCTGACAGTCCTGGATCGTCACCGGTGCCTCTGCGCCGAGTTTTGCCCCGTTCATTATAAGGGTCTTTTCGCCATATATCCTGCAGCCCGGATATATGGTGACACCTTTGGCGATCTGAGAGGGATTGACCTCGTCGGCGATTTCAACACTGGAAGGGCTGCGAATGACGACGCCTTTGTCAATGAGCGCCTTGACTGTATCGGAGATAGTCTGTTCCATGATTTACCTCGCGGACGATATCTTTTTCAAAGCATATATTCGGTGACAAGTTCACCTGAAACCTGGATTTGGGCCGGCAATATTCCGGATATTGACCTCATCTTTATTGACCGATCTTTTCAGTGATGAGATCGGCTATCTTGCGGCAATATACCTCGGTATCCTTTTCCGACGGGCCTTCCACCATGACGCGGCACATCTGCTGCGTTCCGGAATAGCGCACCAGGACCCTTCCTTTATCTCCCAGCTGTTTTTCCACCTCTTTGATCGCCTGCGCGATTTCAGGGATGGTATAGATGTCCGGCTTTGATGTAACATCAATATTGATGAGCCTCTGGGGGAAGACCTTCATGATCTCTGCGAGTTCTGACAGAGGTTTGTTCTCATATTTCATGGCATTGAGAATCTGGAACGCTGCAATGATCCCGTCTCCTGTGGTGTGGTGGTCAAGGAAGATGATATGACCGGAATCTTCTCCGCCGATCGATGCGCCTTTTGCCACCATCTCTTCAAGCACATAGCGGTCACCCACCTTGGTTGCCAGGGTCTTGGCGCCGATGTCCTTCAATGCAATGCCAAGCCCGATATTGCTCATCACCGTGCTGACCACAAGGTTCTTTTTCAGGGTCCCGTTTTTTTTCATCACTGACGCACACAAAGCCATTGCCTGGTCCCCGGTCAGCACATCCCCGTTTTCGTCCACAGCAATTAACCGGTCGCCGTCCCCGTCAAACGCAAAGCCCGCGTCTGCCCGGTTCTTGACCACCTCGTGGGCCAGAGTTTCTGGATGCTGCGAACCGCAGTCCTTGTTGATGTTTTTGCCGTCAGGCTCATTGAACAGCGGGATCACTTCGGCTCCGAGTTCAAAAAAGGCCTCTGGGGCGACCTTGTATGTTGCACCGTTTGAACAGTCCAGCACGATCTTCATGCCTTCCAGGGTGTACTCATTTGGAAACGAGTTTTTCAGGAACACGATGTAGCGCCCCCTGGCATCCTCTATCCTGTATGCCTTTCCCATATCGCTCGGGTCGGCATGCAGAGAAGGGAGATCATCTGATTTAATCAGCTGATCAAGCTCGTCCTCTTTTGAGTCCGGCAGCTTGAACCCGTCACGGGAAAAGATTTTGATGCCGTTGTCCTGGAAGGGATTATGAGATGCGGAGATAACGATGCCGGCATCAGCCCTCATGCTCACGGTAAGGAATGCAACACCCGGCGTTGTCATCGTGCCCACAAGCAGGGCATCTGCACCCATGGAACAGATACCGGAAACCAGGGCGTTTTCAAGCATGTAGCCGGACAACCTAGTATCCTTGCCTATCACGATCCTTGGGGTATGCCCTTTCTTTTTGGAGAGATAGGCAATAGCCCTGCCTACCTTTAAAGCCATCTCCGAGGTCATGGGATGCACGTTCGCAACACCCCTGATGCCATCTGTTCCGAATAATCTACCCATAGAACTCTCCCTTTTCAGTATTATATTGAGAAGGAATAAGTAGCATGAATGTATCAGGTAAAACAACAGCCATTTTTTTGCATGATAAAAAAACGGCAATTAATTCAATGTGTTTCCTTGTGCGATGTGCGATGTGCGTGCGAAAAGGATATTCTTCAATGACTGAGAACAGATAAGCCCTGTGTTTGTTGCCGGGCAGTCGGCAAGGTGTTTATATTGGATCCTAGACATCAGGTATTAGGGAAGGTGTAAAGTTTAAGGGAAAAACATGGTGTAGAGTGTACCTTTTACTGGGTGACCCCATGACCCTAAAAAACCCGGCCAGAAATGGCCGGGTTTTTGGGTTGGATTGTTTTTTCTCAGGCCTTGCGTGCCTTTCTGCGCCGCATCCCGGCCAGGCCGATCAGACCTGTGCCAAGCAGGACCATGGTTGCTGGTTCCGGGACCGGGGCGGAGTTAAGGGTGACCTTGGCGTAGACATCAGCCTCGCCGTCCGGACCCTGCCACCACAAAGACTCATAGTCCACATCACTTAATTCCATGGTGAATTGTCCGTTGTTTCCAAAATCGATAATAACCGGATCATCCCATTCCAG
>JAYEKR010000073.1:0-4665 GCA_034661115.1 Thermodesulfobacteriota bacterium
AGGGACACCATACCCATCTATCGCCATAATAACACAAGAGCGGGCAAAGACAGGTATGGTGCCTCCCGGATTTTGGCACGGAAACACCTCTGGATTCCCGCCTGCCTGCGTGCAATGCACAGGCAGACGGGAATCCAGTGTTCCAGGTAATTCACGTTTCTGGACCCCCGCCTTCGCGGGGGTGACGGTGAGGCATTTCCCTGTCTCCTGTCTCCTGTCTCCTGTCTCCGTTCTTCTGGACCCCCGCTTTCGCCTGCCTGCTGCAGACAGGCGAGGGTGACGAGTCAGGGAGACATGGTTTTTCATCCTTGGTTGTGGGCGCAGCTCAGGCAATTTTATTCTCGCTTAGGTTTTAATGCCCCGCAGCTTGCTGCGGGGTAGTTCACTCGTAGATCTTTTCATCCGGGGCATCTGCTTCGGCCGCATCCCCCTCATAGTCCCTTGCCTGCTGTGCCTGTTTTGACAAATGGAATTCCCTGTACCACTCGTGGGCGATAATCATGGACATGACTTCGCTGGTGCCTGTCCAGATATTGGCAAGACGCAGGTCCCGGAAGATGCGTTCCACAGGGAATATTGTGGTATAGCCGATACCGCCCAGGACCTGCATGGAATTATGCACGACCTTCTGGCAGGCCTCTGTGGCAAATTTTTTACTCTGAGACACCATGCGCCGTATCTGATGTGTGTCCGTGCCTTCGTCCACGGCCCTTGCCGTGGTATAGATGGTCGACCGGGCCGCATCAAGGAGCATGGTAGACTCTGCTATCTGGAAGCTGACCCCCTCAAAGCGGTTGATGGTCTGGCCGAAGGCCTTTCTCCTCGAGGTATAGTTGGTTGCGATATTATGGGCTACCTGCGCCGGGCCGATCCCCATGGCCGCAGTCCCCAGGCGTTCAGGGACCATCATGGTATTAAAGACATCATAGGCCTTGTTGAGCGTGCCCACGATATTTTTTCTGGGTACCTTTGCATCCTTGAACACAAGACGTGCCGTGCCGCCGCCACGGCATCCCATGAGCCCGTACTGGTATGTGGTTTCCACGCCCGGGCCTCTGTCAACCACAAACGCGGTCAATGCATCCTGGTCTCTTTTTGCATTCGGGTCGGTGCGTGCATAGAGCAGAAAGAAATCCGCTCCTTCACCTCCAACGATGAATCGTTTTTGCCCGTTAAGGACAAAATAGTCTCCCTTGTCCTCGGCAACCATGGCTGCCCCGAAAAAATCCGAGCCACCCCTTGGTTCGGTCAGGCCCTCTGCGGCAAAGAGATCCCCCTTGAGCAGGGGTTTGACATATCGCTCCTTCAGGTCATCGGTCCCGTGCTGCATGATGGCCTCGCACACCAGTTCCGCACCCACGCCGAACACGCACGCAAATTCATAACCAAGTGTCCCGATCTCGGCCATCACTGTACAGGTGCTGACCCAGTCCATGTCGCGTCCACCCCATTCAGAGGGATACCGGCACCCCAGCAGGTGTCTTTTGCCTGCCTCCTGGAGAAACTCCTTTGGAAATTTGATTTTGTCCTCGTCCATGTCCAGGATCATCTGCCGCGGAACCCATTTTACAAGCCCCTTTGCCTCCTGCCTTATCTCTTTTTGTTTTTCGCTCAACAGATAATCAAACATCTTGTCCTCCTTGGATTTAAACCCCGGTACCACCAGGGATCTCAGTTTTTATAAGATCGATGTTCTCATAAGGTTGTCCCTACATCAATACAAAAATAATCAGGGGACACCATACCCATCTATTGACCCGGTAACAGAGCGGGCAAAGACAGGTATGGTGCCTCACCTGATTACGAAAGACCGGTTTGTGATTCGCTGTTGATTCGTGTATTCAGGGTCAATGAAAAATAATAGCCTGGCCGTAGTCCAGATGCTCCTTGGTGCGGTGATGATCAGTTTTTCCGGGGTCTATGTAAAGATTGCCCATGTCGGGCCCACGGTTTCAGGGTGTTACCGCATGCTCTTTGGCGGCATCATCCTCCTGGCTGTAGCTTTGGTAACCAGGACCAGAATATGGAGGGGACCAGGTCTTTTTTTCGGGTCTGTATTTTGCGGCCTGGCCTTTGCCGCTGACCTGTTTGTATGGCACAGAAGCGTCCTCTATTGCGGACCGGGACTGGCCACCATTTTGGGCAATTTTCAGGTCTTTGGCCTGGGACTGGTCGGGATCCTGTTCTTCAGGGAAAGACCCGGGCTGAGGTTTATGGTCTCTGTCCCCCTTGCCGTGGCCGGTCTCTTTCTCATTGTGGGTATCGGGTGGGATGTTCTCGGTGTCCAGTATCGCCACGGCGTCTATCTGGGGCTTTTGACTGCCTTTTTTTATACCATATATATCCTTGTCCTGCGGGACCTGCAGAACCAGGGATCCCATAAAAACAACCCTGTGGCCATCCTTGTCGTGGTCTCTTTTTCAACCTGTGCGTTCCTCTGTGCCTCTGCTGTAATCAAAGGGGAATCCTTTATTATCCCCGATCTTACGACCCTTGGCGCACTCGGCGCCTACGGTTTCTTTACCCAGGTGCTGGGCTGGCTTTTAATAAGCCGGGCCATGCCCCGCATCCCTGTATCCCTTGCCGGGCTTCTCCTGCTTTTGCAGCCCTGCCTGGCTTTTATCTGGGATATTATTTTTTTTGCCAGGCCCAGTCCCATCCAGGATATTATCGGCGCCTGTATTACCCTTTTTGCCATATATTTGGGCGCGACCAGCCGGCAGTTCCGCAGATAGGGGTCAATAGTGCCGAACCCTGTATTGAAAAGGGCTCATCGGCTGTGTTAAAAGGGTGCATGCAAAGATTAAAAGACACACTTACCAGAATAGATAAAAAGGGATACAAGGCATACCATGATATCAAGGGAATCTCCCACTTTCCCGGGTATGAACTCCATATTGAGCATGTCCAGGGAGACCCCTTTGCCAGCCCATCCAGGGTAAGGATAGAAATAGGGCTCGAGGAGGCCGGATTTCCAGAAGACCTTTATGCAAATCACAGCCGGGCCGTGGCCTTCAGGGATTATCTTTCAAGGGCGTTTAACCGGCAGATCCGCCATATTGCAAAGGGGAACAGGGGGATCGGCAAGAGCGGGCTCATTGCCATCGATACCCCTGGCCAGGAGATCATGGAGAGGACCTCCTGCCTTTTAAACAAAGACAGTATAGATGTCTGTTTTTTTATGGGGCTTCCGGCCAGGGGAAGGACCATCCTGGCAGGTCAGGCATATGAGATGTTTTTTGAGGAACTGCCTGGAATCGTACAAAAAAGCCTGTATTACAGGACCGCAGACAGCCCGGCCCTGTATGGACATGTCCGGATAAACGAAGATCAGGATCACATAAGGGCTGCTCTCAGGGACAAGGGGCTCGTCGCCTTTGTCGCGGACAATGCCATCCTGCCCAGGAGATCCGGTATTGATGACAGGCCCATGAAGGTCTCAGATGTTGTTGTCTTTGTAAGCCCTGAATCCTTGAGGGTGGAGATAAAGACCCTTCATCACGGGGTTATCACGGGCGCGGGTATCCCTGATGGCGTGACATTGATTGCCGGGGGCGGTTTCCACGGCAAGTCTACGCTTTTAAGGGCCATTGAACGCGGCGTGTATAACCATATCATGCACGACGGCAGGGAACTGACCATAACAAGGCATGACGCAGTAAAGATACGCTCAGAGGATGGACGTTCTGTTCAGAAGGTGGATATATCCGAGTTTATCGATGACCTGCCTTCAAACCAGTCAACAAAGGCCTTTTCCACGGACAATGGCTCAGGATCCACCTCACAGGCGGCCAATATCCAGGAGGCCCTGGAGCTGGGTTCGCGCCTGTTATTGATAGATGAGGACACCTCGGCCACCAATTTCATGATACGCGATGAGCGGATGCAGGCCCTTATATCAAAGGAAAAGGAGCCCATTACGCCTTTTGTGGATCGTGTCAGGGAGCTGTATTCAGACCTGGGCTGCTCGACCATCCTGGTCATGGGAGGTTCAGGCGATTATTTTGAGGTGTCAGATCGCATCCTTGCCATGGACAGCTTTTGTCTCAAGGATGTGACTGAAAAGGCAAAGGATATCACAAAGACATATAAGGGAGAACGCAGGCACGAGGGCAGGGCGCGTTTCAATAAGATTGCCAAAAGGACCCCAATGCCTGCCAGCTTTGACCCGAGTCGCGGCCGCAAAGAGATCAAGATCGGGGCAAAGGACAAAAAAAAGATCCTCTTCGGCACCACAGAGATTGACCTGTCCTTTGTGGAACAGATTGTAAATATCTCACAGACCAGGGCCATAACACAGATGATCTATTATTATGCATTGCACTACGCATCCAAGGGGATCGACCTTGAACAGGGGCTCCATGAGATGATGGGGTTTATACAGGACCAGGGTTTTGATGCAGTCCTTTCCAGGGGCAGCTATGACTGTGCCCTTCCGCGCATCTATGAGGTGGGCGCCGCCATCAACCGCATGCGCAGCCTTCGATGTGATTGAAGGTAATGGGAGTATTACCTGTTTTGTAACCATTCACGGAACGTTGAAATTGGAAGTTAGAAGTTTGGCCTTTATGCTTTTGTACTGTTGACGAACGTATTCAATTTTGGCCCGAGTTTTTCAACTATTGCTTTGTATTCTATTGCTCTTGACTCAGATAAAGATTTTCT
>JAYEKR010000074.1:0-4661 GCA_034661115.1 Thermodesulfobacteriota bacterium
TCCTGCTGTGAATCCCCTGATTTTGCATTGTTCTGCAAAAACGAACTGGAGTCCGGTTCAAATAAAGATAAAGGTTCCAATATGCCGGACATCAGTGAATGTTCTGAAACAGGCTTTAAGGATACAAAACTTGCAGAAGGTGAATACAATCGCTTTTATGCGAATATTGAAGATTTGCCGGCCGCACATTACGGGCGTTATGACCTGGTGTTTTCTATTGCCGCCTTTGAACGCATTCATAAGTTCCCCCAGGCACTCGATAAGATGTATATGGCCCTGAAACCAGGGGGTCTGCTCTTTGCCATGTTTTCCCCGATATGGTCGGCCCATAACGGACATCATCTCCCTGATATCACAGATAAATATGGGAAGATCTTTAATTTCCATGAGTCCCCCATCCCTCCCTGGGGCCACCTGGTTATGAGGCCTGCCGATCTCTGTCAATATCTGTACCGTTTTACAGACAAAGAGACCGCAGACCTGATGGTCTATCATGTCTATAATTCCCCCTTTATCAACCGATTTTTCACCGAGGATTATATGAGGTTTTTTTGGCAGTCACGGTTTAAGATCATAAAGATGTCAAAGATGTTCTTCAGCGAGACGCAGGATAAAACCCAGGCCATACTGGAAGGGCTTTATCCGGGCAGGCGTCATTTTACCAACAATGCCATGCAGGTGATACTTGAGAGGCCCATAAAAGACCCAGGTGATATGGCCGAGGCCATATATTTGAACCAGCAGGGTGAAGACCTGTTTGGCAGGGAAAAGACAGAGGATGCCTTTGAGATGTTCAATAAGGCGGTTCATGTACATCCCGGTTATGCCCCGGCCCATAACAATCTGGCTGTAATCTTATGGCATGCGGACAATATATCACAGGCCATTATTCATTTCAGGAAGGCGCTTGAGATTGATCCTGATAATAGGGATGCAGTGATTAACTCTGCCAGGTGTTTGGAGAGTATTGGTGAAATTGAAGGCGCAAGGGATATCTGTCGCTCATTCCTCAAAAATAATCAGGGTGATGCAGAGGTTTTACAGGGGCTCTCCGGATTGGACAGGTAGGCCGCAGGAAAAGCCTGTAGGCCTGTTTATAGGGGGTGAAGTAATGGGATAACCCTGGGAAATTCAAATGCTGGGATATTGTTATTTGAAAGAAACTACTCAGGTTGTCAGATTCACGGTTCACATCCGGACGGTTTGCCGGGATCCATTGAATCTTGAACCTGAGTAGTCACAAAAAATGTAAAATGTCGAGACCTGCCTCCTGGTTATTACATATCAACGGCCTTGACCCAGATCACGGCATCCTGGGAGAGCTCCTTGCCCTTGTATTCTGTATCAGGCCCGGCGCCTAATGCGGCAAAGCCCCACCAGCCGGCCTTGGGGATGCCGAAGGTAAACACGCCCTGAGGGTCCGCCTTGATGGTAAGCGTTATAAAGGCATCCTGCGGGGCCTCTGCTTTGGCCTTTTTCGCAAAGGCGTTTTTGTCCATGATGGGCGCGTGGTTGAGGTATTCCACCTCGATCTCGGCAAAGGGCACGGCCTTACCATTGCATTTGACTATGCCAGAGAAGGTCCCGCCGGTCCAGAGTGAGTAGGGTTTGTCAAGGGGTACGATCTCGGCTGCAAGCCCGATCTCTTTATCCCAGTCCGAAGGGGCCCCGGCCACGTTTACGATCGTCTTGGTGAACTGCTGGATATATGCGTCCTCGGATCCCTCGTAATAGGGGGCAGGCACCAGGCAGAAGACCCAGTCGCCCATGCCCCTGAGCTTGTATGATGTCTCATAGGCCTTGCCCGAATTGGTCAGGCTCGTCCATTGGATGGGTTTGATGTCTGTGATAAGGTCTTTCTTTTTTCCCTTGTGCACCACAAAGAACTGTTCCGGGGTGCCCATATCCATGGTGTGGCCCGCCTCGAACGGGTGCGTAAAGACCAGCTTGAAATCAATAGTTGAACCCTTGTTCAATGCGCATTCCGGGGTATAGACCATCTGAAAATGCGCAAATGCAGGGACACTGCAAATCAATGATACCACCAGTCCTGCCAATACTAACCTTGTTTTTTTCATTTATCTGCTCCTCTTGATTTTTTTTGCGGGTTGAGCAAATGATATCCACAGCCCACGTAGTCGATGAAAAAGGGGGGCGGGAAAGAGGGGGGTCTTTCCCGCCGGTATGCACCTGCTGACAGGTTTCATGTATTATCCGGCATCATAACTGCCTGGCCCTAACTGAAACCGCCTGGATGCAGGTCTTTTTAAGGGGAGGGTCATCCCTTTATTCCACGATATCCTGACCATCTACTTCCACCACATGGCCTGGTCCGGCATCAAAGATCACCTTGTATTTCCCTTCGGGCTTGTCGCAGGAGAATTCACTGAACTCGTCCATCTTTCCCTTGAATATGATCTTGCCTCCTGCGTTTTCAATCCTTATCTCCACGCCCGAGGCCGAAGAACCGTCCGAGAATCCGCCCTCGCAGAAAATAGTCCCGTCCCCGTTGTCATAACACGTGCACATGGGGGTGTGGGCCAGTGCAGTCCCTGCAAACAGCAGGCTTGCTGCCAGGATTACCATGATACATAGATTTTTTTTCATTGTTTCTACCTCCTTATTGTTATATTTCTTTATTTTTATCCTTGATGGTTGCCATGGCGAGTGTGATCATGATGGCCATGGCGTAGAATCCCCACATGGCCTGCCATCCGCTCAGGCCCAGAAACATGCCCCCGCTGAATACAAGGCTCGCTACGATAAGGCCCATGCCTGTCGGTACAAGGATGGAAAAGAGCATCCATTTGCTGGAACCCGACTGCAGCCTTACCGCAATGGCCGCCGGGATACAGGGCGGAAACAGCGCCATAAAGAGCATCAATGTCAGGGCGTGCAGCGGAGTAAACCCTGTTTCTGTTTTTTTCATGCCTTCTTCCATGCTCTGAGCCCCTTGTGCGTCCTGCTGATAGAGCGCCCCCAAAGTTGCCACCGAGCTTTCCTTGGCTGCAAACGAGCTCAGTAGAGCCACATTGATGCGCCAGCTGAAGCCTGCCCACTGGGTAATCGGCTCCATGCCATGTCCGATTTTTCCCAGTATGCTATTGTTTATACGCTCTTTTTTCATGTCGCGGTTGATCACCTTGCGCGCCCTTACCACCTTTTTCATTGCCCTGTTTGTCTTCCTGGCTGCCTTGTCCTTTCTTGATTTGAGGATGGTGAAAAAGACCGGGTTTTCTTCTTTGAACCTGGCGGATACAGCCTTGGACTTTTCCTTGTTTCCGAACGCGGCCATTCTGGCTGCCTTGTATCCCTCCATATACTGGATCAGTCCCAGTAGCTCGTCCGGCGTCTGGACATATCTGGCATAGGGGTTTCCCTTGATTTCTTTCTGAAAGGTGCTGATGGCCTGGTCTTTCTGGGCGGTGTAATGCGCCATACGTTCATTTGACAGGTTGGGAAACTGCAGGAGCACAAAGATAACAACTGCAACTATTGCCACCACGGTGATGATCTTTCTAATGAAGAGCCAGAGACGTTCGATGGCCCTTCTGAGTACGCCCTCAATGGTGGGTACATGGTATGGCGGCAGATCCATGATAAAGGGTGCGCTTTCCTTGTTTTTCAGCACGGTCATTGTCAGTATTTTGGCCGTGGGCAGGGCCATGAACAGCGTGATTGTGGCGATAAAAAAGAACGCCTGGGTTTTGTGTTCCGGGAAATATGTGTTTATCAGGAGCATGTATAAGGGCACCTTGGCAAGGCAGTTCATCATGGGCACGATCAGGATGGTGGCCAGGCGGGATCTTTCGTCCGGCACTGCCTTGCATGCCATGACCCCGGGGATGGCGCATCCGCCCACAAAGACCCCGCCCAGGATCAACGGCAGGGTGGACTGTCCGTGCAGTCCAAACCTGCGGAGGACCCGGTCCAGGATAAAGGACATACGGGGCATGTACCCGCTGTCTTCCAGGATCGCGATCAGGCAGAACAGGATGAAGAAGATGGGGATGTAGTTGAGCATGGCATTGATGCTGTCTATGAACCAGAGGCAGAATGACCGGTTTATCGGCTCACCGATAAACCATGCGCCCGGGAGTATGGATGCAATAGACGTCCGGATCCCGGCCAGGATCGGCCAGGTGTACTCCGTGAGCTTGTACCCCCGATCAATGGAAAGATAATACATGAGATAGATGATACCCACAAGAATCACAGGCCCGAGCCAGCGGTTGATTACCACGCGGTCGATTTGGTCTGAAAGGTTTTGGGGCGGGTTTGCGTCCATCTTTATGCAGGAGCTCGCGACCTGGCCGGCGTGTATATGCCGCTGATAGGCGATATGTTTTTCCGGTTCTTCGTCCGCCTGATCCTCAAAGGCATTGCGCATATCCGTAATGCCCTGGAGGAGGTTTTCTGCACCCGGGATTTTTTCTAAAACCAGACTGCGTGCCCCGGCATCTCCCTCCATGAGTTTGACAGACAGCCACCTGAGCGAGCAGGGCCACTCAATACCTGCGTATTTTTTTAGCCTGGTCACGATGTCGCATAACATGGGCTCCATTGTCCCGTAGTCTATGTGTACTGAACAGTGGTCTGTCCTGTTTGCAATGGCATGCCTGAGGGCTTTTTTCCCCCTGCCTTTTTTGCCTACTGTGGGG
>JAYEKR010000075.1:0-4654 GCA_034661115.1 Thermodesulfobacteriota bacterium
GTTGAGATCTTTACCCTTACCTTTGAATACCAGTTTGTCTTTCATTGTCTTATTATATCCCGGATCCGGCTTGCAATAAACACTGGATTGTCTTAGATGGTCTGCATGGGCGGATTTGATATCATTGTGATAGGCGGCGGGCATGCCGGTGCAGAGGCTGCATGGGCGGCCGCAGGCATGGGCCTGAATACGGCCCTTGTCAGTATAAACCTGGATACCATAGGCAGGATGCCCTGCAGTCCATCCATTGGCGGACTTGCAAAGAGTCATCTTGTCAAGGAGATCGATGCCCTGGGCGGGCTCATGGCGGAGGTCGCGGATGCGTCCGCCATTGCCTGCCGCGTACTCAATACCAGTAAGGGCCCGGCAGTACAGGCTACCCGTACACAGAACGACAAACATCTCTATGAGGCATTGATCAAATCCAGACTGGAAAAACGCGGTGTTCACCTCAGGCAGGCAAAGATCGTCTCGCTCGAGGTCTTCAAGGGACAAATTCAGGGGGCAAGGGATCACCTGGGAAACCTGTATCGTGCAAAGGCGGTTATTGTAGCAGCAGGCACCTTTCTTGGCGGGATTGTGTATGTGGGAGAGGCCCGCATTCCTGCCGGGAGGGCCGGAGAGGAGAACTCCCTTGACCTTTCGAACGCACTCAAAGACCTGGGATTTGTCATGGGCAGACACAAGACAGGTACGCCGCCAAGGATAAACATGGCATCCATTGATCTGGGCTGGCTCAGGAGGCAGGATCCGGAGCAGGGGATTATGCCCCTGTCCTTTGAGCCGCGTGGTAAAGAGCTCAGGCAGGTTCCATGCTATATGACCCGGACATCACCACAGACCCATGAGATTATCCGTGACAATATCAACCATAGCCCGCTTTATTCAGGCACCATTACCGGTAAGGCCGCCAGGTATTGCCCTTCTCTTGAGGATAAGGTCATGCGGTTCGGGGATCGAAAGGGACATCCTGTGATAATCGAGCCCGAAGGGCTCCATACCTGCGAGGTGTATGCATCCGGGCTCGGAAATTCCATGCCTGTTGATATCCAGTGGGACCTGGTACATTCAGTGCCCGGGCTTGAGAGGGCCGAGATAATGAGGCCCGCCTATGCCATTGAGTATGATTATATCCTCCCGACACAGCTTAATCCCGATATGGAGACAAAGAAAATAAAGGGCCTGTATTTGGCCGGGCAGGTCAACGGGACCTCCGGTTATGAAGAGGCAGCTGCCCAGGGGGTTCTGGCCGGGATCAATGCAGGGCTCAGGATTCGGGGCCTGCCTGCCTTTGTCCCGGAAAGGTCAAGGGCCTATATAGGGGTTATGGTGGATGACCTGACCACGAGGGGTACAAGTGAGCCATACCGCATGTTTACCTCCAGGGCCGAATACCGGCTCATACTGAGGGAGACAAGCGCACTAGGCCGTTTGTCCTGTGACGCACATGCCATGGGGCTCATCACAAAAGAGCGATATAAGAGGGTCATGGATATACTCGAAGAGATCAAGGGGCTGAGGACCTGCCTGAAAAAAACCATTTCCATACCCGGGGATCTGCCCGGTGTTCTCGATACCATGGCAAATCAGAGGATATCCATGGAGCGTCTCCTGAAACGTCCCGAATGCCGTATAGATGCATTTGTTGCAAATAATCTTATCCCTGCAGCCCATCCCATAAGCCTTATAGAGACACAGATTGAGATAAAATATGAGGGCTATATCGATCGTCAGCTCGCCAGGATCAATCGTTTCAAGGGGCTTGAGGAGATGCATGTGCCGGTTGATCTGGATTTTGACGCCATTGACGGGCTTTCCAATGAACTCAAGTCAAGGCTTATTGAATTGCGTCCGGCAACCATTGGCCAGGTCCAGCGTGTTGATGGCATGACCCCTGCCGGGATTCAGGCCATAGTTTCTGCTCTCAGAGCGAAAGATCCCTGATCGCGGCCAGTATCCCTGCCTGCCTCTTAAAGACATAGTGGCGCAATTGCTGCAGGTCTGCATTATGCAGTGATATCTCCAGGCCGTAATCTATCATGTCTGCACCCTGGTCCCCCTTGAATACAACGGATGCTCTGCCCAGGATGATCCCTTTTTGTGGAAGATCCAGGGCAAAGGGGTAGGTGATCTCTTTTTCAAGGTTTTTGTATGGGGTTTTAAGCCCGAATCCTCCCTCTGATATATCCTGTACAAGGAATGACTTTGATGGATCGTTTTCTGGAAGGATATGGAGTTTGACCGGTTGTTTCGGGTCAGGCTCCACCCGGAAGAATTTTCGTTTCTGTTCATATACAAAATCCGGGAGAAACACGGTTAACCGGCCGGCATGGATAGGGCTTGCCAGCTTGAGCTGAAACCCCATGGACTCATTGTCTGTTGCGATAAAGCCGGTCAGCGGGGCTCCCTTACCCATCTGTTTATAGAGTCCTGTAAACTCTTCGGGGTTGAATTTATCCAAAATGATCTTGGACTCGATCTCTCCTACCATCTCTATGAGTTCGCATGAAACATTGAGTGTGGGGAGGTTTTCCCTGAACTGGCAACTCAGGACAA
Organism: Thermodesulfobacteriota bacterium; assembly: GCA_034661115.1. Taxonomy (GTDB): domain Bacteria; phylum Desulfobacterota; class Desulfomonilia; order UBA1062; family UBA1062; genus JAYEKR01. Next base: position 2,557 of record JAYEKR010000075.1, read on the forward strand.
TACGTGTCCTTTTTTTCATGACCACCCTGAAGAGGTCCTCTATCTCTTCGGGGTTTTGAGGGGGCCTGGCTGCCCTTGGACCTTTATCTCTGGCTGAAACCCTGGAACGAACATGGTCCTTCTGGGTCCTGAAAAGGAAGTTGATGAATCCTGTTATCATGAGTCTGGAAAAGCGGGAGGAATCCATAAACACAACACCTTCACTGGCCAGGTCAAGGAGATTCATGGGCATGATCTCTTCTTTTGTGTATATCAGGACCGGTCCATTTATTCCACGTTCACGAATATGGTTAAGCAATTCGGAAAATTTTCTGAAAAAGGGCAGGACTATGATGTCATTCGGCTCACCATCCCTGAGAACCTCATATACGAGTTCTTTGAGTGGCATGATCTTGAATGGAGGGCCCTCATGTTTGAGACCCAGTTGTCCTGCAACATCCTCGCTGATCCATATACTGGGGTCTTGCTGCATGTTATTGCACATCCGTAATGTCTTTCAGCCTCTGTACTGCAAGGCGGGCCAGTTTTTTTCCAGGATCAAGATGGATGACTTTTTCAAGGTGTTCTGCCGCCTTGGTGGTGTTGCCGGTCTTGATATAGAGCATGGCGAGTTCCCAGTGTGCCTCGGGGTAGTTCGGGGATTCAAGGATGGCATGCCTCAAGCATTCGATTGCAGATGCATAATCCCCCTTTCTGGTGTATATCCCTGCAAGCTTGATCCATGCGGGTGTGTAGTGGCTGTTGTATTCCAATGCCTGCTTATATGCCTTTTGGGCCTCGTCATCTTCATGCATGGAGATATATACATTTCCGATATTATACAGGGCATATTCAGGTTTTGTGAACAGATCATCATCAAATGCATCTTCAAAGGCTTTAATGGCCTTGTCTTTTTTGCCCTGGCCAAAGAGGATGTCTCCCTTGAGGTTGCAGGCATCACCTTTCATCCCTGGATGTTCAAAGCCGATAAGGTCTCCCAGGGCGATGGCCTTATTGATGTTCTCAATGGCCTTGTCTGGATTACCCAGCATATTGTAGGCATAGGCGGTGTAATAATACACCTCAGGGTCGCGCGGGTTTGCCTTTTTTGCTTCGACCAGGTCAATGAGCGCGCTGTGTGGGTTATCTTCCTGGATTTTGTGTATGGCCAGATTCACGATGGGTCTGGAACGCGCCCTTTTTTCCTTGAATGATGCTGCACATCCTGTAGCCAGGATCAATAAAAGAATCAATGGCAGGGTTTTTCTCATAGGTCTTTCCGGTCTATGACATACCATTCATCTGCATTGTCGCTGTCTGTCTTTACAATAAGGTGTATGATCCTGAGGTCAGGGGAAAGGCGTTTCAGGTCATCCAGATCCACCTTTTCAAAGCTTTTTTCGTTGTTTTCATAGGCCATTGGGCTCAGGGCATTGGATTCATAGTTTTCCTTTGTTCTTTTGGATATCTTTTCAAGGGAGTATGCCTTGGGACAATATGTCTGTTGAATGACAAAGACGCGGTTGTTTTTGGCCGCCACCTCTGCGGCGCGTCTTCTCAGGTCCTGCGTGATAAAGGTTGCATCAAGGATAATACCTTTGCCTTTTTTTGATTCTTCTCCTGCCTGCCTGAACATTTCGTCATAGACCTTTTTCCTCTTGTCCATGCTGGATGCCCTTTTTTCGTCAAAGATGTCTTCGTCTTTGAGGATATCGCGGCGGATGAGGTCGGTGCGCAGTATCTTGTATCCCTTGATTGCGGCGATGACCTCGGTGGTCTCGGTCTTGTTGGTTGCCGGAAGGCCGCAGGCGATCAATACAAAGTCATCCCCCAGTTCCTGCTTTATATATGCCCTGAATCCCTCCTTCATGCCCTCTCCTTGGTATTTCAGTAATCTGACCCATGACTGTCTTGATCAGGACACAGTGTAAATTTTTTCTTTCGCGTCCCTGCGTGGCAAGACTTGTAACCTGAGTAATATAATCAGGTATAATAAATTTAAGGATATAGTTCTTATCCTGAGCTGTCAAGGATTACCCTAATGCTCTGGATATTTGATATAAGGCATGGGGTTTATCGGACATGGTGAAACTATTCGTATAATTTTTTTAAAAAATAT
>JAYEKR010000076.1:0-4653 GCA_034661115.1 Thermodesulfobacteriota bacterium
ACCGTTCACGGAACGTGCTTTCCGCGTCACCCCCGCGAAGGCGGGGGTCCAGAGGCAGCACGGGAAGGGAAGACTATCCAGGAGGCGTCACCCCCGCGAAGGCGGGGGTCCAGAAACGTGAATTATCTGGAACACTGGATTCCCGCCTTCGCCTGCCTGCTGCAGGCAGGCGGGAATGACTGTGGTGGTGTTCTGGTCTTTTTATAAAAATCGTCTGCTAAGGATCAACCTGGGTATAGAAAAATGCAGCTGCCGATTACATCTCCAATCTGGTCTTCGATCCTGTGGGGTGCTTTTGGCTTGACGCTGTGCAACGATTAACCTAAATATGTTTCCAGCGGTATCTTTCGATAATATAGTACTTAAGGACAAATAACCATAGGGAGTACAGACAAGATTATGTACGAGTTTCATATCTCCAGGCAGGTGCGCGATAGATACAATTTCGATGAGGCCCTTTTTTCGATCAACGGCAATGTCGTCTTTACCAATCTGAAGGCCTCCAGGGCCTTTGCCGACAAGATAAACCGCGCACGAGATGTCGCCAGGCATCCGGAACTGAGTGTCTCTGCCAGCGATATCAATGCCATGGGCCTGATCGACGAAATACTCCATCATGTGGTGGACATCTATCGCCGTGATGTAAACCCCAATGTCATGACCGCTGTCCATGAGCATATCGCCGAGACCCTGGGCCGCCCGGCCCTGGACAAAACGCTGAGGCTCTTTGTGGAGCTGTTCCCGCCCGTAAAGGTCTACAGGTTTCACAAGGACGCGGACGCCTATCTGAGGGAGACCACCGGGGGTGTCCCCAATCGCCTCATCGAGCTGGAAGAGATGCTGCTTTTGTACCTGGCCAATTGCAACCCGGCCTTCAAGCCCTTTGACGAATTCTTCAGTGACGATGAGCTCAAGGCCGGCTCGGACTATGACAGGCTGATGAAGTTGATGGAATCGTTTTTCAAGACCCAGCCAGTCTTCGGGCCCAATGACAATAATACCCTGATCGAGATGCTCAAGGAGCCTGTCAAGGCCGCCCGGGATTCTTTGAGCGGTCAGCTGGAATATATCCGAACCCACTGGCAAGACCTGGTCTCCTCCTTATTGTTGAAGGTCCTGGGCGGAATCGACATGATAAAGGAGGAACATAAACCACATTTTTTGGGCCCTGGTCCGGCTATGGTACCACGTTTTGGTCAAGGGGTAGGCGCTGGCGGGGCCGGTTCCTACGAGGAGATAGAACGCTTCAGCCCTGATGAAGACTGGATGCCCAGGGTCGTCTTGATGGCCAAGAGCATCCATGTCTGGCTGGATCAGCTCTCACAGCAATACGGCCGCGCCATTACCCGCCTGGACCAAATCCCGGATGAGGAGTTCGAGAAACTGGCCAGATGGGGATTCACCGGGTTGTGGTTGATCGGGGTATGGGAGCGTTCATCGGCCTCCAGCAGGATCAAGCAGCTCACCGGTAATCCCGAGGCCCTGTCCTCGGCCTACTCAATCTATGACTATACCATTGCAGGCGATCTCGGCGGCGAAGAGGCACTTGAAGATATAAAGGCGCGGGCCTGGCATTACGGCATCCGCATGGCCACCGATATGGTGCCCAATCACATGGGTATCTACTCTCGCTGGGTCATCGAGCATCCTGAGCGTTTTGTCCAGTTGGAACACAGCCCTTTTCCTGCCTATTGCTTCAGCGGACCCAATCTGAGCGAGGATGAACGCGTCGAGCTCTACATCGAGGACGGCTATTGGAACAAAAGCGACGCTGCGGTGGTCTTCAAACGCGTCGATCGCTACACCGGTGATGTGCGGTATATCTACCACGGTAATGACGGCACCAGCATGCCTTGGAATGACACCGCCCAGCTAGATATGCTCAAACATGAGGTGCGCCAGGCCGTCATCGATCAGACCATCGCCGTGGCCCACAGGTTCCCCATCATCCGTTTCGACGCCGCCATGACCCTGGCCAAAAAACATTTCCAGCGCCTGTGGTACCCTTTGCCGGGCTATGGTGGTGATATCCCCTCACGCTCCGGCCACAGCACCTCCCAGGAGGAATTCCAGCGCCTGTTTCCCGAGGAATTCTGGCGCGAGCTGGTGGACCGGGTATCTGTTGAGGCCCCGGATACACTGCTCCTGGCCGAGGCCTTCTGGATGATGGAGGGCTATTTTGTCAGATCCCTGGGCATGCACCGTGTCTATAACAGCGCCTTCATGAATATGCTGAAAAGCGAGGAGAACAGCAAGTATCGTAATGTAATAAAAAACGTCCTGCGGTTCAACCCCGAGATCCTCAGACGCTTTGTCAACTTCATGAACAATCCGGACGAGGAACCGGCAGTGGAACAGTTCGGCAAGGACGACAAATACTTCGGGATCGCCACCCTGATGGTCACTATGCCGGGGGTGCCCATGTTCGGGCACGGTCAGGTGGAAGGATTTGGCGAAAAATACGGCATGGAATATCGCAAGGCCTATTGGAAAGAAGAAACCGACGAGCACCTTATCAGGCGGCATGAGCAAGAGATCTTTCCGCTGTTGCATAAGCGGCACCTCTTCAGCAACGTGGACAACTTTGTGCTCTACGATGTCATCACCGATAACAGCTGGGTCAACGAGGATGTCTTTGCCTTTTCGAACCGCTACAATGATCAACGGGCCCTGGTGGTCTATAATAATCGCTACAAACACGCCAGCGGCTGGATTTCACGTTCAGTGGGCATAAGCGCCGAACAAGGGGGCCGCCGCAAGATCATCCATAAGACCCTGGCCCAGGGGCTGGACCTCAAGGCCGGTGAGGATATCTACTATATCTTCGAGGATCAAAAAAACAGGCTGGAATTCATCAGGGCTGGCTCGGAGCTTGCCGAAAAGGGCATATTCATCGATCTCGGTGCCTTCAAGGCCAATGTCTTTATAAACTACCGCGAGGTAAAAGACGACCACAAGGGCCAGTACAGGCAACTGGCGCGCTATCTGGGTGGCTACGGGGTCGAAAACATGGATGAGGCCCTCCAGGAACTGGAGCTCAAGGAAATCCTCGAGCCATTCAGGGCATTGATGGCGATCGACACCTTACGCGGGTTAATACGTGAGCCCATAAAAGAAATATCGGTTAATCTCAAGCAAAAAATCACCCGGTTCATGGGTGCGGTCAAGGGGCACAGGGACTGGGATGTGGATGCAGTCGCTGACGATACCCATGCAATGCTCACGATTGTGAGGCGTTTGCACAAAATCAACATCGACGATGCCGGGACAGGTGACTACCTGCAACCGAGATTGCCCGATGTGTACCGCGATGACCTCTACGGCTGGCGGATACTGTTGATCTGGACTCTGCTGCACCAAATTGGAGGCATGATAAGTGCCGGGGACCAAGCGCGGCATTGCCGGGACTGGATGGACGAGTATCTTCTTAAGAAGATCATCCTGCGCAGCATGCAGGCCCTGGGTTGTGACGAGAACGAGGCTGCCTATGATATGCTCCTGATTGGCATCCTGGTCGACTATCAGGAATGGGGGACATGGGTCGAAAAGGACAGCGGCCGCCAGAGGATAATAGAGATGCTGCAGGATGCGGATGTCCAGCTCTACATAGGCCTGAACGAGTATAATGGGGTCTGGTGGTTCAACAGGGAGTCTTTTGAGGCCCTTTTGTACTGGTTGACCATCATCGCCACCCTTAAGACACCGGATGCGGATAAAAATGAAGAGGGGCTGATCTCTGCAATGGGCCGCTTCTGTAATCTGGCTGAGCAGTGGGGCAAACTTGCCACCTCGGCCGGGTACGATCTCGAGCGTCTATGTGAGCTGCTCGATGATAAGGAAAATCCATGATCCGGAAAAGCCATGCTCCGGGAATCCATGATCCGGGAAAGCCATGCTCCGGGAATCCATGATCCGGGAAAGCCATGATCCGGGAAAGCCATCACCAGAATACAGCAGGCCATGAAGGTTATCAAGGGCTACACCTTATATGCGATTGCCGGGCTCGATGAGGACGGCAAACCCATGGACAGCTCCACCATAGCGATCGTCAAAAAGGGTGGAAAAAGGTGGTCCGTTGATGGGGACCAAACGGTCCATTGTCCGCAGCGGCGAGGTCTATGCGGGCGGGGGACGCTCGGATACGGCCTCTGTTATGATCATCCCCCTGCTGGGGCCCAGTCATAATATCGAAAACGTGCTCCTGTTGCATGTCGCATTCAATGAAGACCTCACAGTGGCACAAAAAAAGGCATGTATGGGAGACAAATTCGATTACGTCAACAACCTTGTCAACGAGTATAACCTGACCTGGAGGGATGAATACATCAAAGGGCTCTCAATCAAGTACCTGCTCGGTGAAGACGTAGAGGTAATCACGAACGGGATCAGGGCCTCGCTACAAAACAACTGATAATGGGGATCATGACCAGATTGCTAAAGCTTGTCCCAGTGGAACTGGAGCAAATAATAATGTTTTGCTGTGCGTCGCACGCAAACAGGCGAACGCAGGCACGTGGGGGACATTGATGAACTACCCCGCAGCAAGCTACGGGGTATCAAAACTTTCTAAGGGGGTAACCGTTCACGGAACGTGCTTTCCGCGTCACCCCCGCCTGCCTGTGCGTCGCACGCAGACAGGCGAAGGCGGGGGTC
>JAYEKR010000077.1:0-4640 GCA_034661115.1 Thermodesulfobacteriota bacterium
CCCTCAATAATTTTTATTGAAGATCAAACACAAAAAATTTAATTACAAGGGTTTTGCACATAACATCGTATAGCATACATTAAATGAATGCCAAAAAAGGTGTCTTATCTTCACCACATAAACACTTTAACATTTTCCTTTGTGTTAGTCAAGAAGGTTTTTAAACCCAAGGTGGCTACGTCGAAGATGTGTGGCGATAAATGCTTGAGGGGCTGCAGGGAAATAGCCTTTTGTCGAATCTACACTTGTAACACATTGATATTGTTGTTCCTTGTTTTCTCGAAATAATAAATATTTGAATTTTCGGACAGCCTCTTAGTGACTTTTGGGAAAGGTTCGAATATTTGATTTTTTTAAGGGAGTTGCCGATAATAGATAATCAAGAATAAATGAGCCAAATGCACAACTCTCTGTTTGTCGTTTCCGCCTGCGAAGTGCGTCGCACGCAGACAGGCGAAGGCGAGATCCAGTATTCCGGGTGTCTCATTGACATCATCAGGGAAATGACAGTTTTGCATTTGGTTCAAAGATCCAGTTTAAGGGGGAGGACAAATGAAGAAATTGGTTTTAATCGGTTTATTGCTGGTTATGTGGGTACCCTTGCCATGTCTTGGGGCATCCACCTATCACATCGAGGAACTCCAGGTAGGGGATGTCACGCCCTTTGACAGTGCATATAAGGGGTTTGTGGATGAGCTGGCCAGAAAGGGCATGGTCGAGGGGAAAAACCTGACCATTAACCGGAATATCATTGAGGCCGATCCAGAGGCTGGATTCTGGAAAAAGATAGGGATTTTGCTGCAGATCAAGAAAAAGGCCTCAGAGATCGTGGACAAAAAACCGGATCTGGTGTTTTGCATAGGCACCCCGGCCACAGAGTATTCACATAAGAAAATAATAAATGCGGGCATACCCATGGTCTTTACCATGGTGGTATATCCGGAACAGGCAGGATGCAAATCCAATACCGAGCCAGCCGATGGTTTGACCGGTACCTCTATCTATATGGATCCCTATGATTCACTTGGTATTATGAAACTGGTCCTTCCGGATATGAAAAAACTCGGTATCATCCACAGTGATGAGGATAATGCAGTGGCCTTTACCGAAGAGCTGAGGCAAAAGGCAGGAAAACTCGGGGTAGAGGTAGTTGACCAGCAGGTGGACAAGTCGGATCGCATAGGAGATGCGGTAAATGCCCTGATCAAACAGGGTGTAGATACCTTTGGTATTCCCATTGATTCATACTATGGTCTCAGGGATTCAGAACCAGTAAAGGACTTGCAGTCCATTGCAAACGAAAACAAGATCCCGGTGGTATCATTCCTTACTCACAGCGAGCTCAGGGGGGCAATACTCTATGTGGGATGCGATTTCCAGACTGTCGGAGGACTCAGCGCGGATCAGGGGGTCAAGATCCTCAAGGACGGTATAAGGCCTGAAAATATTCCCATTGCAAGGCAGGAAGACCTTAGCATCCTTGTCGATATGGATTCGGCCAAAAGGCTGGGAATAGAGATTCCGATCAGTATACTGGAGCTGGCAAGACAGGTCGGCCAGTAGATTGTGATGCCGGCCCCAAAGGGGCCGGCCAGGGGCAACAATAATGTCAGTCTTCAATCTCTCTTAGGGTTTGATTCCCCGCAGCTTGCTGCGAAAGGCCTATTCCCCTTAGGTAGCCGTGAACGGCTTGAACGTTCCGTGAACGGTTACCCCCTTAGAAAGTTTTGATACCCCGTAGCTTGCTGCGGGGTAGTTTAACTGCCTTGAGGTTTTTATTGACTTCCCTGTGTGTCTGTGTAAAAAAATAATAAAAGTCGGTCGAACGACTTGATAAATAAAGGGTGCAGGCGTCTATATGTCTGTACAAAAAAGGAGTAGCCAGACATGATGAACAGGCCTCTGGAAGGGATACGGGTTCTTGATCTTACGTGGGTATATGCCGGTCCGCATGGGACATTATTGCTAAAGGATATGGGTGCCGATGTGGTAAAGCTGGAGGGGCCGCCGTATGGCGACTATACCCGTTTTTTTCCTCCCTTTAAAAACAATAGCAGCGGTTATTTTTATATGTTGAACCGTGGCAAGAAATCAATCGCAGTCAATCTCAAGAAGGATCGGGGCAAGGATTTGTTCCTGGAGCTCTGTAAACATTTTGATGTCGTGGTGGAAAACTTTGTGGCAGGGACCATGGAACACCTGGGGCTTGGCTATGAAAAGATAAAAGAGGTGAATCCAGGTATAATCTATGCTGCCATCCATGGTTTCGGCAGCTGGGGGCAATATTCTTATCTCCCCTGTGTCGATCCGGTGGCCCAGGCCATGGGCGGATTGATGAGCCTTACCGGGCTTCCGGGAGGCTCCCCCCTGAAAACAGGTCCTGCGGTTGCGGATGCCCTGGCAGGCACATATATGTCTCATGGGATCCTTGCGGCCATCATAGCGAGGAACAGGACCGGCAAGGGGCAGCGCCTGGAAGTGAGCATGATGGATTGCGTCTTTGCCGCGCTTGAAGAATCAGTGATCCGGGCGAGTATGACAGGGGATGCCCTTCCTTTAAGGGGTAATACCGATCCTCTGGGCGCGCCCTGGGATGCCTTTTTGACAAAGGACGATAAATGGGTCATGGTCTGTTCATTCGGCGGGAAGAATTTTTATAAAATCTACACCGAGATCGGGCGCAGTGACCTGGCAGAACAGTACAAGGGTGATGATATGGATGCGATCGACAGGCGTTCAAAAAATCTGCCCATGCTGAATGCCGCGTTTGCCAAATGGGCAAAGACAAAGACATCAGACGAGGTCATGTCTTTTATGTATGAAAGGAACATACCCAGCGGCGTGGTAAAGGACATAACGGAACTCCTGGAAGACCCGCATCTGATTGCCAGGGATATGGTCATCGATATCGATCATCCAATTTTGGGTAAGGTAAAGATCAATAATATGCCCATCAAGTTTTCTGACAGCCAGGCGGGCCTGAAACCAGGAGACAATCCCATGGAGCCAAAACTCGGCGAAGATACCCAAAAGATACTGACGGATCTCCTGGGTATGGATTCCCCGGAGATCACTGCATTAAGAGAGCAGGGCGTTATCTGGGCGTAACGGGCATGAGTCCTTGTCTTTTATCGACCCGAACAAACTTATGAAAGGGGGAATGTAAGATGATTGTAGATTGTTCCAATACGATTCCAAAGTTTCTTCTCGATGACATGCGTAATCCACCCGATGGATTTGAAGGTTATTCCGCATTGTTTGGACCACGCGCCGCACAGATGGTCGGCTGGACCGAGGAGGGGTTTTATTCCAGGCTGCACAAAGATTCCGTCCAGAAAGTAGGTAATGATCTTGCTGATGATTTGGAAAAATGGCTTACCATGGACACCCTCTCAAGACAACTGCACGAGGCCGGTATTACATACCATGCCATTCATAACATGGATTATGGACAGGATCCAAACGAAGCCCCGGTTGATCATGGGTATGTGGCGGATATACTGGTTCAATACCCAAAACAGTTTATCGGTTTTGCCGGGTTTAACCCCCACAAGGGAACCCGGAGTCTAAAAACGGTTCGGCGGGCCATTGAAGATCAGGGCTACAAGGCGGCCGTAATAAGCCCTTATATACATGGAGTCTTTGCAGATGACCGTAAATACTATCCCTTCTATGCCTTGTGCGAGGAGATGAATATCCCTATATGGATCCATACCTCTGTAAACTATCTGGTCAATACATCCATCTATTATGGACATCCATCCCATCTGGAGGTGCCCCTGATTGATTTTCCGGACCTGAAGATTATCGCCGGTCATGGCGGCTGGCCGTGGGGTAATGAACTTGTGGTCATGCTGATGAAGTACAATAATTTGTATGCGGATACATCCGCAACCAGGCCTCGTTATGTGGCAAGCCCTAATACAGGATGGGACATGTTTTACAGATACATGAACAATATGATACAGGACAAGGTGCTGTTTTCTTCTGACTGGTTATCCATGGGAATGCCGATACAGGCTATCCTGGACGAGGTTGGTAAGTGGAATCTGAAGGATACAGTAATGGAAAAGTTTTTATGGAAAAATGCCAACAGGGTCTTTTGCCTGGGCCTGGACAAGGTGTCCTGAGGAGATAAATCATGGGAGATAATAATCAGGCGCATTTGAAGAAGGTGCTGTCAAAGTGGGATCTGCTGTCCATAGGTATAGGGGCGGTTGTCGGCTGGAGCTGGATCATCTACGCTGGTATATGGTCTTCTGCCCCGGGAAGTATGGGAGGGGTCATTGCCTTTGTTCTAGGCGGTATCCTGTGCAGCTTTCTCGGGCTGGTGTATGCGGAGCTGACATCGGCAATGCCAAAGGCCGGAGGAGACATGATCTTTGTCTTTGAAGGACTGGGGCAGGGATGGTCTTTTATTGCATCTATCTGTATAACCATGGCCTTTGTCGGTCTGATTGCGGTGGAAACCATCATGCTGCCCGTTATCCTGGATGCACTGGGTATCCCGATTGCAAAGGCCTTTGAGCTGTTTACCTTTATGGGTGAATCCGTGTACCTTTCATACATACTCTTGTCCGTGGCAGTTAACGCCTTTTTTGCATATCTCAATTATCGTGGTGTTGCCTTATCCGGTATAT
>JAYEKR010000078.1:0-4634 GCA_034661115.1 Thermodesulfobacteriota bacterium
GCCATTTTGTTTTTGAGGGGGAAGAGATATGAAGAATCTGCGACGAATATTGATGCTGACCCTGGTGATCCTGGTGCTTATGCCGGGCGTGGCCTCGGCCCTGCTTTCAGATAAAAAGGCCGGAAGGTGGAACCTGGCAGGCAAGTTCAAGACCCAGGCGAGTTTCAGGACAGAGGGTTCAACACCAAACACGCCCATACCCATCAAGGCCGGGGACATGACCAGCCAGCGCAACCTTTTGCTGATGGAGTTCAAGCACAATGTAGGCGATATATGGAAGGATCTGCACTTTGGGTATTATATCCAGGGACAGGCCTTTTATGACGGGGCCTGGGATTATGGCCCTGATGTGATGAGTGACAAGGATACCCGGTACCAGTATTGCCTGGACGACACCCCCTATGGAAACAGGGGGGGCAGGGATCAGATAGATGACCTCAAGTGGGATGTCGATCTGTCTTCCGGTTATCTGGAGTTTACCAAGGGCCCGGTGTTCAGCCGTATCGGAAAGCAGGTCTTGTGCTGGGGAGAGATGAGCACGGTCCGTATCCTGGACGGGACCAATCCAATGAATACCTCCTCCATGTCCGTTGATATGTCGGAGAGGCTGATGCCTCTGTGGATGGCGCGGCTTAACTTCAGCTTTGATTTTGTGGGACCCTTTGATTCCCTGTCCGTACAGACCTATTATGTGCCCGGCAAGATAGACAATACCTATAAAACGGATATGATAGACGGAAGCCCGATCATGCCCAGCATTGGCCGTGATTACAGGTATGAGCTGGATGATCCCTTTTCCATGGCCTATTTCAAGGAGCTTACCTACCAGGAAGACGATGATTTGGAGGATGACCGCTATGGTATCAAGCTGGGGTGCATGTGGGGAGGGTTGAACGCAGCCCTGGCCTATTACCGCATGTATTCAGAGATGCCCATCCCGTGGGTAAATATCCCGAAACTCCATGTAACCTACCTGGCCGAGCAGACGTCTTTTACCCCTGGTGGCCTTATTGCCCAAGTCCTGGGCGGCCAGAAGCTGGAGGTTATACTGGAAAGACAGACCGTGGATGTGATCGGTTCCAGCTTTAACTATTTTTGGTATCCGATTGATTCGGTCATAAGAGGAGAGGCCGCATATTTCTTCGATGTACCCAAGATGAGTCCTGAGACCATACCCGGGCTGGTGGGGGCTATTGCGCCAAAGATCAGAGGGCTTGACGTCTTTGGCGGGGTTACAGGTCTTGTCAATGACGTCACGCTCTGGGACAACGAAGGCAGGGATGCAAAGCAAATGATCCTGCCCTTTTCCTGCGGAGAGATTGCAACATATGATGTGATCAAGTACGGGATCGGGATTGATAAGTGGGTAAAGATCCCGCTTCTCAACACCTCTGATTTCATGCTCAGCCTGGAGTATGTAGGGAGCAAAATCCAGGGTTACAAGGAACACCAGATCATGTATCCCTGGACCTCACCCTGGGATGATAACCGGGATGGTTATTATGACACGGTATGGGAAGAGGAATACTCCAACACCTTTGTCTTTATTACAAACACGACCTATCTCAGCGGCAACCTGAACCCCAGGCTGGTTGCCATGTACGAGGTGGAACCCCAGGCCATAGTCCTTATGCCCTCGATCACATATACATGGAAGAGATATAATTTTGGCCTCGGGTACTTCATGGTTTCTTCAAAGGGATATGAGGGGACAATGGGCCTGCTGGATACCAAGGACGAGGTGTCTTTGAGCGTGACCTGTAATTTCTGATAAGGGGCAGATGTATGCAAAGGGTAAATAATTACACATTAAAAAGAAAAATATTTCACTTTCTATGGAAAGTTCACCATCTTGCGAAGGTGTTAATATTATATACTGTAAAATCAAGCAGTTGCAATTGGGGCGTAGGCATGGATCTTGCTCTTACAGAGTCAGAGATATGAAAGGGGCGTGAATTTCAGCCTGGTTACATATCAAAAAAACCAAGGGAGGGCATCATGAACAGGATACATAATAAGATGTGGGCATTATTGTCTATTGCAGTGCTGGCGATCGGTCTTGCGGGTTGCGGTGCGGCCCAGGATGACCATAACGAGGATCTGGCCTCGCAGGAAGGCAATTTTTATAATGCGGGTGAGTCGATCGCTCCCCTGGGGTGCAGCGAGGACCAGAATATAAAGCTCTTTATATTAAATGAGGGAGAGTTTAATACGCTATCAGACGGTGACTATGTAACACCGGGCACACATACCTTGGCCGTGTCAGCGGACGATCGATACGACAATAATGGCAATGCCATGGCCCAGCGCGTATTCATAAGCGACGGCGGGTATTATCAGGTCGAGGCTTTCTATGACGAGGAAAGCGGGCTTTATGTGTGTGGTGATAATAGCTATGACTTCTATGGTCCCGATGTCTTAATGGTCCAGCCGCTTTTGATCCAGATTATTTATACGGCGGACAAAAAGGCAGCCAAGGCCAAATACGTGGTGACCACCGAGGAAGATCTGAAACCGGAGAAACACGAACTTGCTGACCGGGGCGTGGGTATTGTCCTGAGTGATGAGTTTTTGACTGCTATTACGCCCATGGTTAACGATATGATGACACCCATGCTGGAGGAGCAGGGCATCAGCAATATTACGATCGATTCATTGTCTCCTGCTGACACTGCAGGGGATGGCGTAATCAAGGCCAAGGTGGGGATAGCAGGTATAGTCTCTGCTTCTGCGGATATAGCGCTCAAAGATAAAAGCAATGATGGTATAAGGCAGCTTGCGATTGGTATTGAGAATCTTTTGGGGCTTGATCCTCTAGGTGTATTCCCTGCGATAGAGGCCTTCAAGATGCCGCTCGGGTTCGGGCTCGAGGAGATGATCGATCCTCTGATGGATTCTTCAGACACCTCCATGTTGTCTGGTTTGCTGCCCATAGATGAGGGTTCTGAAATGGGAGAGATGATGGGGTCCCTTCTCGGAGGTCTTGCGATCAAAAGCGATGGAGCTTTGTTCATGAATATCCTCGGCCTTCCGGAATACACAGACGCGGGATTTGCCACCATAGGCGCGAGTCTGTATCCAGCGGACATAAGACAGCTTGACAAAACAGATGATGGTAAGAACTATAAATGGCCCGAAGTGACCCTGAACACTCTTGCCCCATATATGAACGTACCCATGCTGAAGACCTCAGACACGGACATGGGGATTGTGCTTTCGCAGTATAACCTCAACCAGGTTTTGAGCGGGGTCATGGAGTCCCTGGTGGTCGAAATCAAGGATGTCAGGGGTATCCCCATGATCAAGCCTGCTGTGGAGGGCAATTTGCTGGACATGGAGATAATGATCAACCCGGCCGGTGTTGCAATAGATTTTTCCGGGTCCTCACATGATGTGAAGATGGTCATGAATGATATAGATGTCAAGTTTATCGAGGAGGCCCCGGATGGGTCGAGCCGGCACCTTACAGAAGAACTCTCCGTGGATATCTGCCTGTATATCGATGCAGGCTTTGGATATGATCGCGATGGCAATACCGTCATGACAATGACAATCCTGCCGGATCTGGCCCTCAGCCATACCCATGTGCTCAAGGACGATATGGGGCTTGGTGTCCTGGACCATATCGATCTGGTCGGGATCATCTTCGGCCTTTTGAGTACGGATGGAAGCGGTGGCATTACGATCTCCCTGCCCCTGTCTGATATGGGTATCACCCCCCGCGAAGGTGTATTCCCGGGATGGGTGGAGACGGACGATTACGGAAACTGTTTTCTCGGTATGGCGGCATCGGGGATTGACATGGACAAATTGCCTGTGGATATCGGTTCCTCCTGCTTTATCACTACCGCAGGGTTCTGATTTTTGAACAATAAAGGGCGCCCTTAAAGGGCGCCCTGTGAAACCATGTTGAGCACAGGGATTACACAAGGAACACCGGAATACTAAAAATATGAACCGATATTGTACAGCTGTTATCCTTATCATTGTAATCCTCAGCCTGATTGCTGTTATCCCCCCTGCTGTACGGGCCATGGATAATGTTGATAAAAATACTAAGAATACCTGCCGGACCATCGACGATGCATCTTCACAGGCATATACATACATATATGCTAATGGTCTGGACCAGCATGCTGTGGAAATGTACCGGCACAACCTTGATTTGTGCGTGGATGCAATAAAAGACAATCCAGACAATTATGGATTGATGTGGAGATACGCCAGGGCGGCAAGTGAGTATTGCGAGTGTGTTCAGGCCTTGAGGGCTACATATCCGGGGTGGAAGAAGATTATGCAGACCTGGGGGCTCAAGGGCGCCCAGATGGCGACGCAGGCGCAGGCCGTAGAACCGGGCCGAGTGGAGGCCTATTACTGGAGGACCTGCTGTACGGGCAAATATACCATGGCAGACGGGATCGGTTCCATGCTGACTGCCATAAGGCAGGGTGCCTTGCCCAAGACAAGGCAGGATATTATCAAGGCCTATGAGCTGGATCCTGCATACTTGGACTGGATCACCACCTATGCGTATTTTCAATTTCTCACGCACCTGCCCAGCATCCCCTTTATGGTGAAAGGGACAAAGGCATCGAGATTTAAAGAGGCCCTGACCTATTATGAACAATACCATG
>JAYEKR010000079.1:0-4633 GCA_034661115.1 Thermodesulfobacteriota bacterium
GGATGGAGTTTTCTTGATATTTTCTTCCATCGAGCCCGGCATTCAGAAGCAGTTCTTTGATGGTGTGTGAGTCCCATTGCTTTTTCATCTGCAAAAAACATTTGGAGACCTCTTGTGAGATCCCTTTGATATCCGGCCTCTTTGTGTCCGGGATCACCTTCATGTCCGGGACTGCCATGTTTGTGAGACTGACGAAAACCTTTGGTTCGGCCTTTTGGCTGAGGGCATAGGAGATAAAGGCTTCTGGAAGGCCGGTATAAAAGTGTTTGCGTATAAAGTCATATGCCACCTCTTCAATAAGGTTGTCTTCACCCTTTGATATCTTTGGATCAAAGGGCATTGCTGTCTCAAAGGCCATATCTTTTAAAAGCCGCAAACAAAAGCCATGGATGGTGAATATCGCTGCATTGTCAAATGTTCCCAGTGCATATTCCAGGGAGATCGCTGCCTTTTTTTTGTCCTGGATCTTTTCGACAATCTTCCCGATATTACCCTCTGCCGGTTTGGTGCCCTGGAGTATATGCAGGGCATGTTGGATATCCTTTCTTATGCGGTCTTTGAGTTCATCTGTTGCCGCGATTGTGTATGTAACCACCAGGATTTTTTCCAGGGGCAGGTTTTTTTCAAGGATTAGCCGCAGGAATAAGAGCGACAGGGTATAGGTCTTACCCGTACCCGCACTCGCCTCGATGAGGTGGACGCCTTCAAGCCCTGTGTTTATGAGGTCGAGCCTTTTCACTGAGGCCCCTTTTTTTCTTTCATGGCAGAGCAGAGGGGGCCATAGACCAGGCAGGCGATATCTATAAACGCCTGGTCCAGGGGTTCTTCCTGAGGATAGCACAGGCGATACACCGTGTCTTCGGCCTCTCCTGTGTTCCAATCGCCCCCGTTCCATTTGGTCCGTGCCTTTTTCAGGGCGGCCTTTTTTATGGCCGCTTTTCGTTTATCTGTCTGTTCGATCCCCTTTTTTTCATCGGCTGCATTTTCTTTGTAAAGGGCCTCGAAAAACCCCCACGATGTCTTAGGAAAGAATGAAAGAGGAGAAATAAGCCCTTTCCAGTACATTTCCAAAAGGTCGTATAGGATTTCTTGCGCATTTTCTTGATATTTAAAGACGATCTCCTTATCTGAGCCAATCATGACTGCATCAATCCTATCGTCTTTTTGTGAGGCGCAGAGTATCAGGTGTTCTATCCACAGCCCCAGCATGTCCTTTGCCTTCAGCTTTGCATGCCGGTATCTCAATATATGGCAGCTGTCTATGGGCCTGATATATCCGGTTATAGAAAATCTGTCTATCTTCAGGTCGATCTGAGTGCTGGTCTTTGTGCCCTGTGCGCGGTATTCACTGACCTTTTCCACAAACCCCTTTGTTTCTTTACGGATATTGTCCATGTATATACTGCCTATGGCCCCATGGGGCAGTCGTCCCTGGGCCCTCAGCAGTCGGCCTGTTTCTTCCTGGTCTTTTCTTTCAAGGGATCTTTCTATGACATCCTGCTTGATCCAGTATTTATCCAGGGCATTGACCTCAAGGGGCTCTGTATCTTCTGTTTCATCGAGGTCATCAGAGATATGCATGCCGAGTCTCTGTGTCAGCAGAAACCTGGCCGGGTTTTTGAAAAAGCGCTCCAGGTCACCCACGTCAAGTTCCATGGATTCGTCTCCAGGTGTGGCTATCTCCATGGATACAGGGGTAAAGGTATGCTTGTCCGGGTTGACAAGGGCCTGTGCCGCAACAAGATTTTGCTTTGAGTAGCTGAAGAGTTCCTTGTTGCTGTCCAGAAAATATGCCGGGCTGAATGCCTGCAGGCCATGTCTGGTGAATATATGCCCTGTAGTGAATGAACTGTTTATATAGTCCATCAGAGCGCTGACCAGCACGCATGGCTGCATTGGTGCATTATCCCTTATGCCCTGGCCCGTGTAGCTGATATACAGGATATGCTTTGCAGACAACAGGGCCTCAAGGAAGAGATAAAGATCGTCATCCCTCTTTGACGGGTCCCCTCTTTTGGGGTTTTTGACCATGAGGTCAAACCCGCGTTCAGTGGATTTCCTGGGGTAGGTATCGTTATTCATGCCGAGCATGCACACCACACCAGAGGGGATGCTCCGCATGGGCAGCATGGAGCAGAAGGTGATCCCCTTTGAGAGAAACCTCTCTGTGCTTGTGATATTGCACAGGTGTTCGTCCAGGTATTCGTGAATAATTTCTTTACTCACTTTTTTGTCATATTCCGCCCTGTCAAGTGCTTTGATGGCGGCCCTGAGTCCCTGGGCCTCGGCCGCTTCATCCTCGCTGATGTCAAAGAATGTATCCAGGAGCGATGAGAGCAGTTCTGCCCATTCTTTTGTGCGTCTGGGCTGTTCGATCTCTTTTGTATATTCAAAGAGTGTTGAGGTGAATTCAAGGAAACAGCCGAGTGCGGATGCGGTCTGCCCCTCCATATCATCATAGGGCAGGATGTCCTTGAACATGTCCTGCCCGTGCGATGTCATGGCATAACCGAGGACAAGGCGTTCAATCCCGGCCTTCCATGTGTTCTGGTCCATCTGCGGCAGGCCCATGGCTTTTTTGTGATCCTTGTCCAGACCCCATCGTATGCCGGTGTCTTTTGCCCAGTCCATCATTATTGAGGTCTGGGCCTCATCGATGTGGAACCTGCGCCTTAAAGATGAAGAGTCCAGCAGGACCATGACCTCAGATAGCGGATACCGGCCGCCTGCAAGATCAAGGATATGTAGAAATGCCTTTACCAAAACGCTGGTATCCTTGATGCGCTGGTCCGCTATACTAAAGGGTATGCGGGCGGGATCCCGGTCAAACACGGCCCGGATGCAGGGAGCATATTGGGTGATGTCCGGTGACATGACAATGATGTCTCTCGGGTTTATCCCCTTGTTGTTCTCCAGGATATCCAGGATATTGTCATAGAGCACCTCCACCTCCCGCATGGGGCTGTGGCATGAATGTATGCGTATGGACTTATCGTCCATCATGCGAGGAAGATCACGGACAGGAGAGTTAAGGTGAAGGATCGCGTTCTGGCAATGGGCGAGCATGGATTGCCCGGGACTGTCTTCAAAGGATTCGTCCTGGTCGCAATCCATCGCCATCAGGGCATCCAGAAAGGCAGCCCCCTGTCTGCCCATGGAGGCAAGCAATGTATTACCTGCCTCGAGGTGAAGGTCCTGAGCGTCTTTATTCTCCATATACGCACGGTATATACCGGCATCTTTTTGGATATCCGCCCAGTATTCTTTTGAGGGATTCAAAAAGAATATGTTCACCTCGATATATTGGGAAAGGGCCTGGAGCACCTCGAGATAAAATTCCGGTATATAGGATATCCCGAAGACCGAGACCCTTTGAGGCAGGCGGGATTTATCACAGTTCCGGAGTTCTTTAAAGAATTGTTGTCTCAATGCGGCCCTGTGTTCTTTTTCATGCCCCTTGCACAGTCTTTTCCATACCGCTGGCTGCCATGACTCGGGTCCACTCAGGTCCTGCCCCTGGTTTTTGTCCAGCCATTCAATGACCATTGCAGGACGAAAGGTCGTATACAGGTCAAAGAGGTTTGCAAGCCTGGACGAGAGTTGATAGAGCAGGATCCCCTCCGTGTCTGCCTTGAGGTAATTTTCAAGATCCCTGGCCCTGTCTTTGATCTCAGGGATGATCCCCATGATGCGCCAGGTCATGGCCGTGACATCAAAGAATCTCTCATCCGGCATCTTGTCTGCCAAGACACGGCTGAACATATCCTGTAAAAAGGCATTGGGAAAGGGAAAGCAATAGTTTGAACAGATGCCGTTTTTGCGGGCAAGCTCCAGAGAGACCCATCTCTCCATGCCCTTGCTCTGCAATACAATGATCTCGCCCTCAAGAGGGTTTGACAAAGGCTTTGATATTGTTTTGGCGAGCATCCCGAAGAGAAGCTCCATCTTGTTTGACATGTGGAGATTCATGCCTTTTTATAGCAGTGGAGGGCCCTGTGGTCAAATCTTTATTCTTGAATTTCTCTTAGGGTTTAATTCCCCGCAGCTTGCTGCGAAAGGCCTATTCCCCTTAGGTAGCCGTTTACGGTTACAATAACAGGAACACCAGCACAGTCATTCCCGTTCCCATCCCGTCATTCCCGCCTGTCTGCGTGCGACGCACAGGCAGGCGGGGGTGACGCGGAAAGCACGTTCCGTGAACAGTTCCTTAGAAAGTTTTGATACCCCGTAGCTTGCTGCGGGGTAGTTCATTCCTGGTGTTCTTCCCCTGTTTCCATATATCCGGTGATCATGGATTTTACATCGGCAAGCACGGTATGCCCTGTTGTTGCGAGGTAGATATGGGCAATAAAAAAGGCAGTAAAGACAATGGCCATGACATAATGGAAAACAGCCACTACCTCCAGGCCGCCAAGCGCAGAGATAACGGGCGCAAAGAAATAGGGATATAGATACAGGCACCCACTTATCAGGAGAAGGGGCATCAGCCCAAACATGGTTATGAAATATGTAAGCTTCTGTAATGGGTTGAATTTATTGTCTTCTGATGGGGAATAGGGATGCGGCATGTTTTTGAAGATATCATATATATAAAACCGCGTCTGTATGATCATACCCGGATGTATATCTTCTT
>JAYEKR010000080.1:0-4599 GCA_034661115.1 Thermodesulfobacteriota bacterium
CGTTCCCGTCCCGTCATTCTCCGTTTCCGTCCCGTCATTCCTGTTCCCCCCGTTCCCGTCATTCCTGTTCCCGTCCCGTCATTCCTGATTCCCCGTTTCCGATATTCCTGTTCCCCTCCCGTCATTCCCGCGAAGGCGGGAATCCAGTGGTTATGGCTGGTACCGTGCTTTTGGATCCCCGCCTTCGCAGGGATGACGATTTGGGACGACATGGGTTTTTATTCTTCGTTGTGAGCGCAGCTCATGCGAGTTTATATGAAAAAGAGGTAACCATTTACCAAACGGTTACCTCTGAAGTTTGAAACTGGAAGGTGGGAAACCCCGCAAAAAAATCTCATTTGCCCTTGTCCGTGTAATGCCGTGTGTTCCGTGGATAAACTTAGTTTGGCGGAGGGAGGGAGATTCGAACTCCCGATACCCAAGGGTATGCCGGTTTTCAAGACCGGTGCAATCAGCCAGGCTCTGCCATCCCTCCGTTGATTGTGCTGTTTATCGCATAGGAGCTATAAGGTCAAGCCCCATGTAGGGCCTTAATGCCTCGGGTATTCTTACGCTGCCGTCTTCAATCTGGTAGTTTTCCAGGATTGCGGCAACAGTCCTTCCTACTGCAAGTCCGCTTCCATTGAGTGTATGACAAAAACGAGTCTTTTTTTCCCCTTGGGTTTTCATGCGTATTTTTCCCCTGCGGGCCTGAAATCCCTCAAAATTGCTGCATGATGAGATCTCCCGGAAGACTCCCTGGGCGGGCATCCATACCTCGAGGTCATAGGTCTTTGCCGCAGAGAATCCAAGATCCCCTGTACACAGGCTGACTACCCGGTAGGGCAGCTCAAGCCTTTGCAGTATTGCCTCGGCATCCAGGGTAAGTGCCTCGAGGCCTTCATAGGAATCTTCCGGCCGGGTAAACTGTACCATCTCTACCTTGTTGAACTGGTGCTGGCGGATGAGTCCCCTGGTGTCTTTGCCGTATGATCCAGCCTCTTTTCTGAAGCAGGGCGTATATGCAACAAGCTTTATGGGCAGAAGCTCAGCAGGAATGGTCTCTGCACGGTATATATTGGTCAAAGGAACCTCTGCCGTAGGTATGAGAAACCAGCCATTGGTGGCGTATAGATCCTCTTCAAATTTGGGCAATTGACCGGTTGCAGTCATGCTTTCCCGGTTTACCATGAACGGTGGCAGCACCTCTGTGTATCCGTGTTCTGATGTGTGGATGTCCATCATGAGATTGATGAGTGCCCTTTCCATGCGCGCTCCAGCCCCGAGGCTGAGACAGAACCTGGCCCCGGATATCTTTGCAGCGCGTTTAAAGTCCAGGATGCCCAGGCCTTCACCTATGTCCCAGTGAGGTTTCGGGTCAAAGGACGGCCCTTGTATTTTCCCCCATCGTCGTATCTCCAGATTGCTGCCTTCGTCCTTTCCTGCCGGGACACTGGCATGCGGCATGTTTGGGATAGCCATTACGATTTCGTTGATCTGCTCGTCTATCTCTCTTGTCTGTGTGTCTATGGACTTGATGGTCTCAGAGATATCACGCATCCGGGCCTTTTTTTCTTCAAGGTCATTGTCATCGGTTTTTGCTGCTGCAATGCGCGAGGAAAACGCGTTTTTCCCGGCCTTGAGTTTGTCCACCTTCTGGATCAGCGATCGCCTGCTGGAATCAAAATCAAGAAGCCTATCCAGGTCAATCCTGGATCCTCTGTTTTCAAGACCGGCCCTGACCGTATCCGTATTCTGTCTGATAAATTTTATATCCAGCATGATATACGATTAGCATTCCAGGCCCCTGTAGTCAAGGAGACACGCCATGTTCGATGCGCCTGCCCAGGTATACAGGGGAAACGCCCCTGATTTCGCCCAGGTCGTATTCAATGCTGGCAGTGCGGTAGTCAATGTATTCCATGATACCGGTATCCAGGTCAATGAGCGGCCCGAAGGCCATGGCGTCAAAAAGCCTGGATGTGTCTATGGTTTCGCCATTGAGGGCATCAATCACCATGAGTCGTGACCCGCCTGTGTCCATGCCCGGGCAGGGACATCTCCCATGGTCCTGTATGGTAAGGAATACCCTTGATCCCATGACAATGATATTCCCTATCTCTCCGGATCTGATCTTTTTTGACCATATAATTTTTTTGTTTTCCAGGCAGGTGATGCCTGTTCTGGTCTGTGCCAGGATGAACGCGGTCTTGCTGTGATGGAAGCAATGGATGTCCTCAATGGTCGTTCCTGCGCCTGACGCAAGGATATCCTTTATATGCAGATTCTGGTCAAGGGACAGGATAATCCCGGTGTCGGTTGAGGCAAAGAGGCAGCCGTAAAAGGGGTCGTAGCGAAGGGCAGTGATCCTGTTGTTGGAGGTGAAGCTATGCACTAAACTGCCGTTTTTGATGTCCAGGCAGGATATGGTATTCCCCTTTGCAAAGTACAGGCACCCCATGGACGCATCCAGGATATTCTCCTGGGATATGCCGGCGCCTGTCTCAATAGTGGATATGATCTTTGGGCCTGTGTTCATCAGGTAGACCCGGCCATGGTGGTTTGGTCCGACGATAAGGACCGGGCCTTTTTTGCGTATAATGCCGCCTGGTCCTTGTGCTACCCAGTTCAGGGATCGTGCATTGAGGTCTATTGAAAGGAGGAGATCAAGGGAGGTGGTGCAGTATGCAGTTTTGTCCTGTGTATAAACAGAGACAATATTCCCGTATATCCCGAAGGCTGCGGTTTTTTCCATATGCCGGTTATAATAGATGCTTGTATCCATTGTGATATTTGATGTGTCGATACCAGTGGATATGTTTTTCAGGATATCTCCTGTGCGTGCCGGTCCGGCCCTGACCTGGGATGTGAATGAAACCTCGGGCTGAAGGTCGTTTTCTTCGGGCATGAATACGCCGTTTCCTTTTGATGCGACCTTTCGGAGAAACGCGGAATCAGGCCCTGCCGTATGGACATGTATGCCCAGGGATGCGGCATAAGACGCCACATCGTCCAGACAGGTGCAGCCCATGCCCTTTATATAGCGGTCTGTGTCTTCATTGTCTGCATCATAATCCTTTAGCCATTGAGGCAGGTCGCCGTCTGTGTGCGCATGTCCATCGGTAAAGATCAGGATATGTCTCTGCGTTGGGCATTCTTCAGGGAACATGGCGAGCGCATCCCTGAGGGCCTCGGAAAGGGGCGATGTCGGCGATGAGGGATATATGCCTATTATGGCCTTTTTTGTGTCCTGTATATCCGAACCAAAGCAGGAGATCTCTCCTCTTGAGGTGGTGGCTATTGCGATGTCTGAAACAGCCAGTTCATCGATCAGGCGGTTAAGAATGCCCCACAGAAAGGTCCAGGACGACATTTTTCCGCCATAAAAGGCACTCAGCGGGGCACAGTAATGGTCATTGCACCAATCACCCTTAAAAGACAGGCCGGAATCGACGATCCCTGGATAAACACCTGTGATGTCTTTGTGCCTGCGTTTGATATAAAGCGCATCATCTGTATAATCTTTTCCGCAGGACCAGTTCATGCTTTCTGAATCATCAATGAGCATGATGACATAGGGCCTGGGAGATGCAAGGATTGGTTTCTGGGTCATAAAGGATGGTGGCTGATCCATCCTTGCCCTCCATGCGATTTGGGTGATCGTGCCTGTCTGGTTTTGTATCAGGTCTGTGGCGAAATATGCATGATCCCATCCTTCCGGGGCATCCAGGGTCGTATGCGAGATGCAGGGTTTTTCACCGGACGCCATGACCGGGTTTGTTCCCTGGAGTATTTGCCTGAATGCGCCTGAAGACCGGATGTTTGTCTTCACCATGGCCATAGAGGCAAGGGATGCGCCGCAAATTATTGTGATGAATATCAGCACATAGATAAAGACCCATCCATGACTATTGGAGGGTGTAGGCAAACTGGAGCTCTCTTTGTGTTTCATTATATATGGCCTTTAGATAGACTTGGATTTTATGGCTGTCAAAAGAGGCCGTGAAGACGCCTATATTTTCTGCAAGGAGCTGGGAATTGCGGTACAGGCCGTCATCTTTCAGCTCATAATGTATGGCGGGCACGGCCCTTTCTCCTGCTTGCGGCCTGACACTGGAACACAGCGCAATGCAGGTGTTTCCCCTGGAATATCCATGGTTAATGGTATATGCACCTGTCCCGGTTATGATGCCGAGATCTGCCCAGAAATCGGGTGTGCTGTCATGGTCTATGTCAATGGTATCAAGTCTCATGGCGGATTCACTGCAGGAAAGGATTTTTGAGTAATATGGAGGAGACCCTGTAATTTCAAGACCTGAATGCCTTGAGGTCACGGGCAGGCCCGCGATAAAAAGTTCATTGTCTTGGCACAGGACCTTCATGTCCTGCGGAAGGAGGTATGCGCACTGGACAAGGTCGTGGTTGAGGTGGACGATGGTGTTCCTGATGGATTGCATGCACAGATATCCCTCACGCAGGTCAGTATATTTCTTTGATGAAATGGCAGTCATGAAGTAAAGACCCAGCAAAAGGATGGACGCAATAGTCAATGCGACCATGAGCTCAATGAGGCTGGAACCCCTGTTCATTGTTCCTCCACGACACAGACATTTTCGTCCG
>JAYEKR010000081.1:0-4599 GCA_034661115.1 Thermodesulfobacteriota bacterium
AAAAAAAGATCACTGAAACACCCCTGGTTGATTTGAAAGAAGAACAGGCCGAAACCCAGGTCACCCTTAAACGGGTCGGTGAAGAGATTGGGGCATTGAAACAGAAGCTCAAAGACAATAAAAACGCAAGGCTCAGACATCAAGAAAAGCGATTATTGATTAAAGCACATAAAGAAGAATGCACCAGGTGGGATGCCCTGCATTCATTGATTGGCTCTTCGGATGGAAAGAAATACAGGAATTTTGCCCAGGGCCTCACCTTTGAGCTGATGGTGTCACATGCCAACAGGCAGCTTGAAAAGATGACCGACCGCTATCTCCTGGTCCGGGACGATGAACAGCCGCTCGAGTTGAATGTTGTTGATAATTATCAGGCAGGAGAGATCCGATCCACCAAAAACCTTTCCGGCGGAGAAAGTTTCATTGTCAGCCTGTCCCTGGCCCTTGGTCTGTCAAAAATGGCCAGCCGCAAGGTACGTGTTGACTCGCTCTTTCTCGATGAGGGTTTTGGCTCCCTGGATGAAGACGCCCTGGAAACAGCCCTGGAGACCCTGGCCGGTCTGCAGCAGGATGGTAAGCTGATAGGCATCATTTCCCACGTAGCTGCCTTAAAAGAACGTATCAGTACACAGATAAGTGTTTTGCCGGTATCAGGTGGCAGGAGTACAATCAGCGGGCCCGGGTGTACAAAGCTTACAGCAGGGCTTTGACCGGGAGCATTACCCGTTTGTTAAAGTAGGGGCAGACCCGGGTGGCTGCCGTGACTACCTCTTAATGTTTTAACGATTTTGAGGGCATGTCAATTTATCTGGCCCGGATGCTTCGAAAAGATGGCCTGCTGGATATTGGTCTTGAATTCAGTCTCAGGGGTTTGCAGCTCAACCAGGAGTGTTGTTGGCGGGATGCGAAGATATCCAGAGAAAAATCGTCAGATACAAAAGTACCCTGAAAAATCAGTAATTCCGTGATGATGAGTCAAATATGGACTTGATTTCCAGTCCTGGTGTCATGTCAAATATCCAGTGTTTAAGATAAAAATAATAGAACACCACCAATGTCATTCCCGCTTCCGCTGGAATGACGATCATCTTCACGACATTTTGTGGATGACACGACATGGCTTGACATCGACTTAGTATCAATTATTATTAAATCATAAAGGAGGTGGTTTAGATTGGTTTAAGGGATGAATGAATATTTTACAATGGTATAGGTATATCAAGGGGATATCTTTTATTCGCAGGATGGTGAGAACATAATGTGAATTATGTTCAAGGTAAAAGGAGGAAAGGTAATGAAAAAACTCGTTAGTGTTTTATTAATGATTGGGTTTTTGGTAGCAGGTTGTACCGGGTCATTTATGCTCACCCAAAAGGTCTATGATTTTCATAGGGACCAGACAAAATGGATGGACGAAGTAATATTTCTTGGTGCTGTAATTCTACCGGTTTACAGCTTAGCCACCTTATGTGACGGTGTCATCTTTAACTCGATAGAATTCTGGACAGGTGATAATCCGATAGCACAAACTCAAAAGGAATCTAAAAAGGTATTGGTAAAAGGAGACGTTCGGGCAGTATTGACCTATAATGAGGGAGATGACACTATAAGGATAGATTCTTTCAAATCCCAATCTCCAAACGAATCATTGATCATTGAACGTAATGATTCAGGTGTGATAGCAAAAGATTTTTCAGGAAACATGGTTTATGTTTCTTCGACGGATACCAACGGTGGCATTTCTGTTTGTGATGCAAATGAAAACGTGGTGAGGTATTTTTCGCCCGAAGAGATTCAATTGACAAAGAAAAAATTTCTGAACTGATAGTGAAAACCAGGTGATGTCCCCTTGACCTTTACATTGGCACAGTTGCCCTGCCATCACCAGTGGACAGGGCATTATTTATATAAACACAGGAGCCAGGTCTTGAATTGTGACATAAGGACAATAAGTTCAAGTTTCCAGACCTGACACCTTGTTTGCTTTTTTGTTTTCTTTTTTATTGGCCATGCGGGCGAGCATGGGAAGAATGATCAGGAAATATGGTCCAAGGAAGAAAAAGATTGCCAGTTCACTGCCCATGCTGCTCTCTTCAACTGGGTCTCCTTTTATACGGGAGATAAAGGCGTCGATCGAGTTGCCTGACAGGTTTCCTATATATATCATCTGGATATAAAACAGGATATCCTTTGCCAGTGCCTGGTCATAGTATGCATAAAACCTTGAGAGAGTCTCTTTTCCGGGCCTTCCACCTGTTTCGCTGTAATGCTGGGCAAAGGCGAGGGCGACCGCCTCTTCTTCCGGGAAATCACCGATTTCCTGCGAGAGTATCTTCTGGATCTCGCTGTCCTTTACCCCGTGTGAGAGTGCCATTTCCGAGTGGAGCCATGAGCAGTATTTACAGCCCAGGACACCGGTTACCGCCATATTCAGTTTTTCACGGAAAGCCTTGTCAACTCGATTGGAAAGAATGGCTTTTATAAGGCCGACCGGGGTTTTCCCCAGGGAGAGTGCGTCATGAAAAAAATCTCCCAGCAAATAGACCCGTTTTTTAAAATCATCCATTATGTAATCTCCATAAGCCCTGCATAGGCCTGTAATGATAGATATTCATAGTAGATATTTTTTAGATGGTCAAGGTTTTTTGTCGCCCTCCAGAAATCCCGGGTGTGCGTACACAGGGTCTGGATATGAGTAAAAGCCCTGTCCTGCCTTTACCCCCAGGTGGCCCTTTTCGACATATGGTTTCAGGAATGCCGCATTGATCCTGCCCTGCTTGTTTTTGGCTGTATTGGCCCAGTAGTCGGTTATGGTGTATACCGTCTTGAGACCGACCTGGTCCATGATGCCAAACGGCCCCATAGGCGCATGCATAACCCCCATCCACGATCGGTCTATATCCTCGATTGACGCCACATTCCGTGCTGCAAGTGTAAGCGCGGACATAAAAAGGGAGGAGAGCATAGAGTTGAATACATACCCGTTGTTTTCCTTGTGGAGCATGATGGGGGTTTGCCCTATGCTTTTTGCAAATCCATGGATTATATCGATGGTCTCCCGGGATGTCCCGGGGTGGGGCATGATGTCCACCACCTTTGAGATCCTCACGTCGTGGAAATGAAGGGCTGCAAATTGTTTCGGCCTGCCTGTCTTTTCTGCAAACATGGATGGGAGGAGTGAGGATGTGTTGGTTGTAAAGATCGTGCGTTCGGGGCAGAGTTTATCAAACTGTGCAAAGACCTTGCCCTTGAGTTCCGGGTCTTCAGGGATACATTCGCTCACAAAATCCACATCAATGGCCGCCTTTGCCGGGTCATCTGAAAGGTCTACCCGGGCCATTATATCGTCTGCATCTTTTTGTGTGATTTTCCCCGATGATACGAACTGCGAGGCAAGCTGCTGTATGCGTTTCAATGCCGTATCAAGCATTGTCCTTTCAATATCATAGAGAACGGTCTCGTAGCCGTGCATGGCACATACAAATCCTATCTGTTGGCCCATGGTGCCTGAGCCGATGATAAGTACACGTTTTATATCTTCAATTTTCATAGCAATTCCTTTTTTATCCAATAATTATGCATGTATAGTATTTTCTGATCATCAAGACAAAACTATCCTTCATGTAAGGGCGCCCCCGTCGACTGCCATACAAGCCCCTGTTGTAAATGATGCAGCATCAGACACCAGGTAGAGGACAGCCCCTGCAATCTCATCGGGTTGTGCGTGTCTGCCCATGGGGATCATTTTGAGGGCATAGTCATAGGCCATCTTATCTTCCATGATTGCCTTGGAAAACTTGGTATCTACGAGTCCGGGCAGGATGGCATTCACTCTGATATTTTTGCCTGCCAACTCCTTGGCAAAGGCCTTTGTCATGGAAATGATGCCGGCCTTTGTGATCGAGTATATCCCCTGGAAAAGCGCTGGTCTTTCCCCGTTAATGGATGAAACATTGACAACAGATCCCCCCCGGGATTCCATCATAAGCTTTGCCGCATGCTGTATCATAAAAAAAGGACCTTTGAGGTTTACATCATTGGTCTTATCCCATATTCCCTCATCAGCTCCCAGCATATCGCCGAAGTATGGGTTTGTCGCGGCATTGTTTACAAGAATATCGAGCCTTCCGTATTGGTCCTTTATCTGGGCGAACAGGCTCTCTATCTGGTCGAGATGACCCATATTGCAGGCAAATGCTTGAGCTTTGCCCCTCCTGGATGTGATTGTTTCCACAACACATTCAAGGGCATCTCTCTTCCTGCTCACAAGGATACAGGATGCCCCGTAATCCGCGAGGGCTACAGCGATGGACTCTCCGATGCCCCTGCTTGCCCCTGTTATCAAGGCAACCTTTCCTTGTAAATCAAAGCTGATTTTTCCCATGATTTTTCCCTCCCATCTTTTTTATGCCCTATCAATCAAGCATCCCATTATTAGTGGCTGACTAATATAAAAATCCGGGGACGGCATACTCATTTATTGACATAGCGTTTATATGCCGGGCTTTTTGAATATATCATCTGCATCTTTACATGCAATAAGGTTTTTCCATATAAAAATGTGCTCATGCATCTGCTCATGCATCAAAGCAATGCCCG
>JAYEKR010000082.1:0-20329 GCA_034661115.1 Thermodesulfobacteriota bacterium
AGAGGTTTGCACCTGTCATTATTTATGGCATATACTTAAAAGACATGCAGGGAATAGATCAAACTTTACTGGACAGACTCCGGGAAAACGAAGATATTGCAAAAAGGTTCTTTGAAGTGGAAATGGACGTCCTGTCCACCCTAAATTTCTGCGCATTTTTTGATCGCCTTCTTTCTACTATCAAGGACCGATTTGATATCCCCTATGTGTGGATCTCCATGATAAAAGGGACAAGGGTCCTCGGGTTGATCCAGACATTTACCCCGGACGCATTGCTCTGCAACCATCTCAATATCGTTGAAAACGACCGGTTTACCGGTCTTATTGGTGCATCTCAAAGACCGGTCCTGGCAAACATGGGGCTTGAGGGATTCAGGGTGTTGTTTCCGGAAGGAATGCGGCCTGACTATGGATCTGTGTCCATAACCCCCCTGAGTTTCGATGGCGAATTGACCGGGAGCCTTAACCTTGCAGATCTTTCAAAAGCACGTTTTCAACCGGGGATCGATACCAGTCTGCTCGAACAGCTTGGCGTGGTTGTCTCCATCTCCCTGGCAAATGTCGCGGCACATGAGGAACTGAGGGCTCTGGCCTACAGGGACACACTTACAGGTCTCCTCAACCGCCGCGCCATGGAACGAATACTTGAAAGGGAAATGGGCCGGGCCATTCGTTATGGATCAAAGCTTTCCCTGGTCTTTATTGATCTGGATGCGTTCAAAAAAATCAATGACACACTGGGACACGATGCAGGCGACGAGGTGCTGGAATACGTCGCCAAACAGCTTGAAAAGATGTGCAGGCAGAGCGATGTTGCGGCCCGGTATGCAGGGGATGAATTTGTCCTTATCCTTCCGGGCACGGACCATGCAGAGGCCGCTGACCTGATGGGACGCATCCAGGAACATTTTCACCAAAGACCCTTTGGGTATGGCTCATCCAGGATACAAATCAAACTGAGCCATGGCATCGCATCGGTTTCACGCTCCGGGCCCATGGATGCACAGGCCCTCCTTAAACAAGCGGATGAAAGGCTCTATCTGGAAAAAAACAGTAAAAAGGGTGAGCATTGAAAAACCCTTAAAAAATGATCATCCAGCGGTATTCGCGTATGTGATCGAGGACCTCGAAGGCTATCTCCTGCTTGGTGGTTGAGCATGCCCTGGCCTGAAAGACAAATTGCAGCGAGGGTTTGTGCCTCAATCCCACGACCTCGGTGAGCGGCCCGGTCAGGACCCTTTTCCCGTATGTTTGTGCAACATCCACCAGGTGCGAAAACCGGATGGTGTATTCATCATGTCCCTTGAGCCTGATCTGTCTGGGGAAGCCCTCTGGTTGAAGCCCACGTGAGAGATACGGCATATCATCAGGGATGATAGGGTCACAGGAATGTTCGGTTATAAATGCCGTCATATTGCTTCTGCATATCGCCTCCACCACCTTTATGGCACCGATATTCAGGTTAAATTTACCCCTTTCCGGGGTCTTGAGGCCATAGGTCTCTATGAGTTTTAAGACCTCTTTCCCCGGATTCTGCGCTGCTATATCTGTCAGGGTGTCCAGGTCTCCAATGACCTCATTGAGGATGAGCAGGTCTATCGACCTTATAGCAGGGATAATATCATGGATATTCCCCCGGATATATGAAACCCCGGGACTAAAAGGGCTCAAGACCTGTTTCTGGCGTTTAAGCAGATACATGGACAGGTCGGTCATGCAGGCCTTTCTGACCAGGTCTTGCCTGTGCGTCAACAACCCTTTCATAAGGCTGCCGTATCCGCCGCCTATCTCCATCACAGCAGAACCGGGCACCAGGGCATGCCGGTCTTCGAGAAACCCCCCAACCATGGCGCCATAGGCCTCTGGCCTTGGCAATATATCCATATAGGGCGTGTTTCCCGAGGCAAAAGACTCGCAGATGGTAAACTCGCTTGCCAGATCTATCAGTGCATTGCGATGATAGTCATAGGTGGTCTTGAGCTTTGACATATTCTACCCATATAACCAGGAGGAAAAAATTTCAATAAAAAGGAAAACTATTACCCTTAGACATCTCCCTCGAAAAAATAAAACCGAATGGTCTCAAGAGGATATAATAATGCATCCCGGGCGCAAATCTTGCTTATCGTATAAATAATATTTATTGTACTGTTTTTGGAAATATTCCGGCTGTTATCCGGTTGTTATATTATGAGGAGGTAATAATGAAAAAATCGGTCCTTATTATCCTGGCATTGTTTATCGTTCCATCTTTGGCCTTGGCCTATTTCCCGGATGATCCGGGTTTTATGTGCGCAGAGCCGGGTACTCCATACTATGACCTGTCAAAGACCATGTTCGATGAGGCCTATGCCTTTTTCGGATTCAGCCCGGATTATTCGGCGTATACGGCCCGGAACTGGGACAAAGACCATTTTTTTGAGCCGCAGGTTTCAGGCTCATCCATTGACCGGGCCTGGGATATTGAACGGGGGCATGACTCGGTGGTCATTGCGATCATTGACACAGGGGTTGTCTGGGGCGATGAAGAATTGACGGGCCGGTTTTTTCTGAACAAAGAAGAGCTGGTCGTACCGGATCCTGCGGGTCATCCAGGCGTGTGGGACCTCAATGGTGACGGTATATTCAACGCTTGGGACTATCAACACCCTGAAATATATGATCTCTATGTTGCCGACTGGAACCAGAACAATATAATCGATCCTCAGGACCTTATCCATGCGTATTCAGACGGTGTGGATGATGACGACAACGGATTTATCGATGACATCTGCGGCTGGGATTTCTTTGAGGATGATAATGATCCAACGGACACCTCCAGCTATTTTACAGGACATCATCACGGAATGGGCCAGGCAAAACGGGCCGCAGGGGAGCAGGATAATGGTATCGGGGTATGTGGTGTAGCCCCTCATTGCAGGATACTGCCTCTAAAAAATTGGGATTCCTTTACGGTCAATACGGATTATTACGGGATCGCCACGCTCTATGCGGCCCGAATGGGTGCAAAAATCATCGAGGGGGCCATCGGCGGGATCAACAGCAGCGGGATATGCAAAAAGGCCTTTTCCCAGGCAGATGAACAGGGCCTTGCCATCTTTATTGTGTCTTCAGATATCAACAGCGCAAACCACAACTTCCCCACCTATCTGGATGAACCCGTATACTGTTCAGGTATAGTGCCGGATACCTTTGCCCTGAAGACACGGCCGCATACCTTTTTCAGGGATTCCAATCTCTCACAATACGGCTCAAAAAATCAGATTTCCTTTGAGGTGCAGTCCGGATCCAAGTCAACCGCCATGTCATCCGGAGCAGGCGCGCTCCTGTTTTCCTATGCAAAAAGGAACGATCTTGAGCTTTACCCCAACCAGGTAAAACAGCTTCTCACCATGACCGCACTGGATATACTACCGGAAAACACCCACGGCATTGGACGAGAGGACCCTGCGCAATACGGGTGGGACCAACATTTTGGCTATGGCAGGGTAAATATGTTTAAGGCCCTGGCAATGATGAGACAGGGAAATTGTCCGCCGGTTGCAAGGATTACCTCTCCTTCATGGTCATTCTATTTTGATCCGAGAAAAGGCGCCTTGACCATAAAGGGGGATGTTTTGGGTCAGGACCTGTCTTGGACCATCGAGGCAGGTTACGGCGTTGAACCGAAGACCTTCACTTACCTGGGAAGTGGAACGACTACCGGGCGTAATATCGTGCTCAAAGAAATAACAGGGGAAGACCTCAAGGCAATTGCCCCTGACAGGCTTGGATTTTCTTCCTTACCCAGCAATCCGGATGACAAAACCCCCGGGGAGGCGGATATCCAACCCAACCAGCACCTCTTTACACTGAGACTCAGGGTAAAGGACTCTTCGGTCGACAGGGTTTTGGCCGAAGACCGCAGGGGCATATTCATGTTTGAGGACACGCACCTGCATACGGGGTGGCCCATATATATGGGCACAGGCGGTGAGGCAGGGATACGGTTTGAGGACCTGGACGGGGACAATTTCAAAGAGGTTATCGCTGCCACCTCGGACGGCAGGATCCTTGTCTTTACCCATGACGGCAAGCCCTATACCTATAAGGGAAAGCCCGTGGACCTGCATGCAGATACCTTTTATCTTGCCCTAAGGCATGAAATGGATGAATCCCTGAGGCCCGGGTTTATTACCCCCGCCATAGGGGATCTCGACAATGACGGGATAAAAGAGATTGTCTCTGCTGCAGGCAACAGGCTTTATTGCTTTGATGCAACAGGGGAAATGAAATTTGAACCCATTGATTTCAGTGCTAATTTTTATGACGATATCAGAGAAGACCGGCTCAGCGAGGCCAATCATATCGGCCCCGGTGCCCTGGCCCCACCCGTGTTATATGACCTGGATAATGACTCCCGGATGGAGATCATCATGGCGGGCCTGGATGAACGGGTATATGCATGGCATGCAAACGGGGATCCGGTTGAAGGCTGGCCAGTGTACCTTGGGACAGGCACACAGGGGGCAAAAATCATCCATTCTCCCTGTATCGCGGACCTGGACGGGGATGGCATGCCCGAGGTCATTGTCAGCCTCAATGCTGTGCGAGAGCCAACAGATGCCACCCCTGGAGGGGACAGCCTTCTGGACGGCATGGAAAAGGGTGCGTTCATGGATATCCCGGGACAGGTCATTCCCCCTGCCATGAAATTCATCAACTCCCTTATCGGTAAAGACTGCCTTGTCTATGCCATCCACGCGGATGGAACCATGCATGACCATCATCCGGATGGCGAAAACGGCAGAACACTGGATACGGATGCCTTTGTTGATGGTTGGCCCGTAACCATAAAGGCCCTTCTACCCGATCTTCTGCCCTTTGTCGGTCCATCTACAAAACCCGCTGCAGCAGATCTGGACAATGACGGTAAAACAGAAATAATTGTCAGCTTTACCTCTGCCTCAACCAGTGTGATAAACCCTACTGGAAAAATCATCCAAAAGATGGACCGGGGTCCAATGGGTTCAAAAGCAGTGGGCATACGTGACAGGTCTCTGGCCGTAAGCATGTTTGGTTCCATTGCCATAGGAGACATCACAGGTGACCATATACCTGAGATCGCACAGGGGGGTATCTCTTTGATGGGGGCACTGAATTTGGTCCTGTCCGGCCAGAATCTCAGTTATAATCATCTCATGCAGGTATGGGACAGCAAAACAGGCCGGTTTCTGGATGCCTATCCACGCACCATGGATGACCATATGATATATTCAGAACCTGCCATGGCGGATATCTCGGGTGACGGCATACCCGAGGTAATCAGCGGCTCCGGCCTGAATCTGGTCCACGCCTTTGGTGCCGACGGAATGGATGCCCCCGGATTCCCCAAGCTCTCTGCCGGATGGATCATGACAACACCGTGTGCAGGGGATATCGACAATGACGGAAAAAACGAGATGGCCGTTGTAACCAGAGAAGGCTGGATCTTTGTATGGGACACCAATGGCCAGCCGGGTTCCCTCTCGGCATGGGCGACCTTCGGGCATGACAACCATACCACATCAAATACTGCAACCGATGCCATTGCCCCTGCATCCATCGTGGATATCACCGGGAAACCCGGCGGCATAACCTTTAGAGCTCCAGGCGATGACGGGTTCTGCGGGCGAGCCCAATCCATAAGGATATATGGGCTGGATGAGCCCATTGATGTATCCAACCTGGACCGGGCCACTTTGATCAAGGAGGTCGAACCCCTTGACTGCGGACAGAAGATGGAGGTCGACCTGGATCCAGGGTATTCATACCTGGCGGCCATTGCCGTGGATGAGGCGGGTAACCGTTCACAGATACCGCTTGTTGGGGATCCCGGCAACACGGTATCCGTGGAGGAAACCACCGAGACATCCAGCCCGGCTGTCTATGATTCAGGATCTGACAACGGGATATGCTTTATCTCTTGTGTTCAATGATGATCAAACAATACAGGCAAACCTGAGCCAGGTGCCCGGGTTTGCCTGTGCTGCCAAGACAAGACTCCAGCATTTCAGGGGGTTCATACCCCTGACCGATCTATTTCCCCATGCTTGTCCTGATAAGGCCAAGCTCTGTAATCTCCCTTTCGCCTTTACAAAGCATGGACGCCTTTGAGAGGTATTGTCCGGCCTCTTTTTGATGCCCGGTCTTCCATGAGGCATAGCCCATCCTTGAATAGAATGAAGCACTGTTTATCTGGTATTTTTCCTCCATGCCGGTACCGAAGATATAAAACTCATTAAAAGCCCCTTTGCCCCAAAATGCAGCGGCAAGCCCGAGGCTGGCCTTGTACAGGTCCGGCTTGAGCGTCAATGCCTGCTGGTAGTTATGGATGGCGTTATCATATTGTTTTCGCATAAGCTGGCAAAGCGCCAGATTGGATATGGCAAGATAATCATAGGGCAGGTGTTTTATCGCCCTTATGCAGAGGTCCTGTGCCTCCTCAAAACGGCCCTCGTGTATATAGATCACAGAAAGATTTACATTGGCAGGGCTTGATTCAGGATATTTCGCCAGGGTGTCCTCCCACAGGTGCCTGGAGTCCTGCCATACATCGTTTTGCCGTATGGTCATGCCGGTATAGGAAACAACCAGTACAAGAAAAAGTGCAGCAGAGATAAGCAGGGGAAAGGTCTCTGAAAACATGGCTTTATCAGGCAGGCGCAGCATCCACAGCCGGGTGAGGCCATAGCCGAGGAGAACGCACCAGCTCAGGCTGGACAAAAGGTCATACCGGTCTGCCATGACCTGGGCGATGGGGAGGAGGTGCGAGACCGGCACCAGAAAGATGTAAAACCAGGCCACAAAGACTGCGTAAAGATACCAGCGCCTTTTCCATGCAATGACTGCGCTGGCTATAAAGACAAGGTTGATCCCGACAAAAAACCATGCCTGCCACTGGTGCAGATCGGTAAAGAGCTTCAGCGGATAGTCAGCCGCATAATTGATTGTAAACCCTGTAAGCCCCATGTATTCCACGAAGATCTGGGATACGGCAAAGAAATTTGTCCATATGGATCCACCATGCCAGGGCTTTATCCCGCCCGCAGATTCCATCATGAGGACAAGCCTGATCATCATGGGGACCACAATGACCAATACCGGTATGTACAGCATCAGCCTTTTTTTCCAGAAACCAGGGGTCTTTTTCTGGGCATGTTCTGCCAGGTCCAGGACGATCATGATTCCCGGAACCGCCAGGGCCGTGGGCTTTGAAAAAATGGCCAGGACAAGCCCAATGCCGCTGAGGCAATAGAACCTCCAGTCTTTTCGCCTTGCCCTTAAAAAGGCCCACAGGCTGATAAAGACAAAGATGCCCAAAAGAGGCTCTTTGCGTGCATAAAGCCAGGCAACACTCTCCACGTGTACCGGATGCACGGCATAGATAACACTGGAGAACGAGGCCCACAGATATCCCTGTCTCTCTGCGACATCAAAATGCCGGAAAAGCTCGACAAGAAAAAACCAGCAGGCAATGACCATAAGCCAGGTCAAAAAGATACCATGCAAATGCATCCCGAGGACTACCCTGTCCCGGAACAGGGCAAAATCCATCATATAGGAAAGATCCCTGACCGGCTGGTATGTGCTTGACCTTGATACACTCAAGACATCCCTTAGGTTTTCAAGGTTTATATCCTGGATACACGTGCGGGTAAACAGGGCAGGGTCGTCCCAGTTGGTTGGTGCATTATCAAGGATATTAAAGGATGCGCCAAAGATCAGCACCCCCAGGACCAGAAAAAACACACAACGCCACCTAGTCCTTGTCATCCCATATCCCTCCAAAACGCCTTTGCCACCAGTCATCCGCATCATCGATATCCAGCCTGCACGGATAATCCCCTGTAAAGCTCAAGAGGATATCCCTGGCCTTGTTGATCTGCCGTGTCTTTTCATTGGTTCCCCCCTTATCCGGATGCGCCCTTTTCAGCAGCATCTTCCACACCCTTTTCACCTCATTATAGGAGCTGACCTCAGACAGGCAGAACACCTCCCTGGCCCAGGCAAGTTCCTTGTGTGTAACCTTATGCATAGCCATATCCATTAACACCTGAGGCCCGGCTGGTTCAAGGCCATTGCCTCTGTATCGGTGCATGTATCCTCCAGCTTTAGATATACTGTACATACCGCCTCTATCCTGTTATGGTCTGGCCAATATTATTACTGGGGGCAAAAATGATTATTTCCGAACAGATGCAGGGTTATGCAGAAAAATCCTCATGGATACGGAAGATGTTTGAAGAGGGTGCCCGTTTAAAGGCACTTTACGGCCAGGAACAGGTGTATGACTTCAGCCTCGGAAACCCGGACATCCCTCCTCCGCACAGGGTGATTGAGGCCATCGAAGATTATGCCGCAGAGATATCGCACGGATACATGGCCAATGCCGGGTATGCAGAAACCAGAGAGCAGGTGGCCTCCCATGGTTCTGTTATATACGATGTCCGGCTCGACGCAGGAGACATTGTCATGTCATGCGGTGCAGGAGGGGGACTCAATGTGGTCTTAAAATCCATTCTGAACCCCGGAGACGAAGTGATCACCCTTGCCCCGTATTTTGTTGAATACGGCTTTTATATTCAAAACCACGGTGGAAGGCTCGTGAGCGTCCCGTGCAACAAGGAGTTTTTGCCCGACACCAGGGCCATAAAAGAGGCCATTACAGAAAAAACCCGGGCCATTATTATCAATTCCCCCAATAACCCCACGGGCCGTGTCTATTCCAGAGAGACCATTGAAGGGATCAGGGATGCACTCATGGACAAACCGGATATCCTTGTCATCTCGGATGAACCCTACAGGCGGCTTGTCTATGACGGGGTTGAGGTGCCCTCGATCCTGAAAGCCATCCCGAACTCCCTGGTTGTCACCTCTGCGTCCAAAGACATCTCTCTGGCCGGAGAACGTATTGGATACATCGCCCTGGGTCCCGGTATCGCGGACAAAGATGCCCTTTGTAATGCCCTTATCCTGTCTACGCGGATCCTGGGATTTGTCAATGCACCTGCCCTCATGCAGAAGGTGCTGGCCGCATGCATGGATTGCAGTATCGATATCGCAATCTATCGCAGGCGCAGGAATATCCTCATGCAGGTCCTGGACGAGGCCGGGCTTGATTATGCACCGCCCGAAGGGGCCTTTTACATCTTTGTTCATGCACCCCTTGGAGATGATCTGGCCTTTTCCAATGCCCTTGTACACGAAAACATCCTGGTCGTGCCGGGAACAGGTTTTGGATACAAGGGGTATGTCAGGTTTGCCTACTGCCTGGATGAAAGATACATCCAGGCCGCAGCCGACGGGATAAAACGCATTGCCCAAAGGCTTAAAGACTAGAACGGGATGTCGTCAAACCCTTCCTGTGGCGGGGCTGATGTGTCCGCCGGTCCTGCCGGACCGGGTTGCCCGGCCGAATAGTTAGTGTTGGCACCTGCATCTGCCCCGGCAGGGGTCAATATCTGCATCTGGCCTACCACTATCTCGGTTGTGTAACGCTTGTTCCCATCCCGGTCATCCCAGGCACGCGTCTGTATCCTTCCTTCCACATATACCTGTTTACCCTTGGATAACAGCTTTGCACAAATCTCGGCAAGCTTGCCCCATGTAACAATACGGTGCCACTCGGTTCGCTCCTGCTTTTCGCCCGACTGATCCGTCCAGTTTTCATTTGTGGCCAGGGTAAAATTTGTCACTGCCCTGCCACTGCCCGTGTACCTTATCTCAGGATCCTTTCCGAGCCTGCCGATCAGAATAACCTTATTGACTGAACCCGCCATTTGCCCCTCCAAATTCTTTGATTAAAGACCTTACATTATATCCCTCTAATAACAGATCTGAACAAATCGTCAAATTCATTTTTCACAGGGCCAGTTGAAAAGCTGTCACCGTTCACGGAACGTTGAAATTGGAAATTTGGCCTTTATGCTTTTGTACTGTTGACGAACGCATTCAATTTTGGCCCGAGTTTTTCAACCTCGTAAACTCGTTTCCGTTCTCCCCAATTTCTAATTTCCAATTTCAAGCCGTGAACGGCTACGAAACCAGGAACTCACAAGGCGGCCCTGGCCCTGTGCATATGGGCCCTTTGCCTCTGTCAATCACCTCAATTTCCCCAATCTTGACACCCTGTCACCCTTGGGTTAGATCTTGGACATGACAATGCAAAATACATCTTCATTACCCGTGGATCTCTCTTCCCCTGTCACAGGCATGGCTGCATGCTCCATGGACACGGTATGCAGAGTCGCGGTAGCAGGGGAGGAAATATCATGGACAGGGTAAGGGTCGGCACGATGGAGTTCGGGGGGCCGGGGGTTATATTGATTGCCGGGCCATGTGTAATAGAATCAAGGGCCCATGCCTATGGCATGGCAGAAAAAATCAAAAAAATCACCTCGGACCTTGGTATCGACCTTGTCTTTAAGGCCTCCTTTGACAAGGCAAACCGTTCATCCATTGATGCCTTTCGGGGACCAGGCATCAAAAAGGGGCTTGAGATCCTTGGAGAGATACGCAATGACCTGAACCTGCCCGTTATCTGTGATATCCATGAACCCCTGCAGGCAGGTGCAGCACAGGAGACCCTGGACATCATCCAGATCCCTGCCTTTTTATGCCGACAGACAGACCTTCTGGTCGCTGCAGGCCAGACAGGCCTGCCTGTCAGCGTCAAAAAGGGACAGTTTATGGCGCCATGGGATATGAAGAATGTGGTCGCAAAAATACAAAGTACGGGCAACAACAATATCATACTCACGGAAAGGGGCGCATCCTTTGGATACAACAATTTGGTATGCGACCTGCGGTCCTTGGGCATCATGAGGGCCATGAACCATCCCGTGGTGCTCGATGTCACGCACAGCCTCCAGCTTCCTGGAGGCAAGGGGTCATCATCCGGGGGAAACAGAGAATTTATCGCCCCCCTTGCACGGGCAGGAATCGCCTTTGGTGTGGATGCCCTTTTCATGGAGGTACATGATCGGCCTGACATGGCCCTGAGTGACGGCCCCAACTCGCTTGACCTCAAGGACCTCAAGGGGATTCTGGGCGAGATCAAAGCGATACGCCAGGTGGTTGAACGTGAGTAAAATAAGGGCCTTTATCCTGGACGTGGACGGGGTGCTCACAGACTCCATGATATACCTCTCGGACAACGGGGAGGAAACCAAGACCTTTAACACCAAGGACGGACACGGGATAAAACTCCTCCAGAGGGCGGGGATTGAGGTCGCCATCTGTACCGGCAGGCGATCAAAGGCCGTTGAACACCGGGCAGAGGAACTGGGCATACAGCACGTAATCCAGGGGGCATGGGACAAAAAATCATCCATTGCGGAACTCTCCAAGGCCCTGGGGCTAAAAACCTCCCAGATGGCCTATATGGGCGATGACGTGGTCGATTTGCCTGCAATGAGACAATGCGCCCTGTCTTTTGCACCCTCGGATGCAATAGAAATCGTCCGGGACTGGGTGGATGTGGTGACACAAAGACCCGGGGGGCGTGGCGCGGTCAGAGAGGCTATCGAGATTATCCTGAAAAAAGAGGGGCTCTGGGAACAGATCCTGGAACGCTATGTATAGGTGGTTGACCGTAGCAGCTATAGGGGGGATACTGCTCTATGCCCTTGTGGCCCGGCATGAGGATACTGCTGCGCAACAGCAGACACCGCATCCTCCTGTCGGGCGTATGGCAACAGATATCATCATACATGAAAAAAAGGGATCCGCCCAAAGGGGCATGACGATCCGGGCATTGCAACTCATCGAACAAACAGGCCAGGATATCTCCCTGAAGGGGTTTGAGATTGTTGACAAAAATGATACAATATTAAAAGGTTCCCTTGCAACATATGATTCGGACAAAGGAATGCTGACG
This sequence comes from Thermodesulfobacteriota bacterium, assembly GCA_034661115.1. Taxonomy (GTDB): domain Bacteria; phylum Desulfobacterota; class Desulfomonilia; order UBA1062; family UBA1062; genus JAYEKR01. The sequence continues at coordinate 11,900 of JAYEKR010000082.1, forward strand.
GTTACAGGAAGGCTTATTATCTCCACCCCTGACGGAAACGAGGCAAGGCTCAACGGCCTTGTCTGGAACCGGGAGACCAGAAGGGCCTTTTCTCGCAGCCCGGTCTCCGTAAAATCATCCTTGGGGACGATTCATGCCCAGGAGGTGGAATTTCTCAATGATTTTAAACATATAATCTTTTCAGGTGGTGTCCATGCGAAAATTGCTTCTGATCTGTCTGGCCATTAATATCCTGTCTTTCCTTGTTGTCCCGGTGAATACACTCAAGGCCGGGGAAGGACCGGCCGATACACTGGATATAGACGCGGACCGTCTGGAGGTCTTTGGAGACCAGTCCAGGGCCGTATTTGAAGGAGGGGTCAAGGCAAGGCAAAAGGGCATGGATCTTGAGTGCCTGATGCTTATTGTTTATTATGACAAGACCAGCCACCAGATCCTGCGCCTTGTGGCAAAAAAGGCAGTGGTCATCCACTGGGAAGATAAGGTTGCTGTCTGCTCAGAGGCAGACTACCTCTTTGAGAAGGAACTGCTCGTCATGACTGGTGATGTCCTGGTAACAAGGGGAGAGGAAAGGCTGAGCAGTCAAACGATCCGCGTAAACATGAAGACAGGCCACCAGGTCGTAGAGGGCGGTGACAAGCGCGTCAATATAAGGGTAAGATCAGGAGAGGGTGGTGCCGGGATATTGAAATGGGAGAAATAATACTCAAGGCACAAGACCTTGAAAAAAGTTTTGGCAGTGCCCATATCATCAAGGGGCTGAGCATCGAGTGTCACCCGGGCGAGATTATTGGTCTGCTCGGGCCGAACGGCGCTGGAAAGACAACCACCTTCTACATGATTGCAGGCCTTATCCGTCCGGACAAGGGAAAGATTACCATGGGAAACCACGACATCACCCGTCTCGATCTTTCCGGCAGGGCATTGAAGGGTATCGGCTATCTGCCCCAGGAGGCATCCATATTCAGGGGCCTGAGCGTTGAACAAAACATCATGGTGCCCCTTGAGGCCAAAGGGCTGAACAAAAAAGAGGTGAGACAGCAGACAGAAGAGATCATAGAGATGTTTGGGCTCGATAATGTACGGCGGCATATAGGGGTATCCCTGTCCGGAGGGGAGAGGAGACGGGTTGAAATCGCAAGGGCCATGGCACTGGACCCCGGGGTCCTGCTCCTGGATGAGCCCTTTGCCGGAATCGACCCCTTAACCATTGTGGACCTTCAAGGCATGATCGTGGACTTGAAAAAAAAAGGGATTAGTGTCATTATCACTGATCATAATGTTCAGGAAACCCTTAAGATATGCGACCGGGCATACATCATTCACAAGGGGGTCGTAATAGAACAGGGAACACCTGAGCATGTGGTAGCCAATGAAAAGGTCCGACAAATATATGTCGGAGATACGTTTTTGCTGAATTGAGGAGACGATTGAATGGCACTGGAACTTAAACAGCATCTTAAGCTGGCCCAACAGCTCATAATGACGCCACAGCTCCAGCAGGCCATAAAACTCCTGCAGTTCTCCAGGCTTGAACTCACGGAATATATCTCTCAGGAGCTGGAATCCAACCCCCTTCTTGAAATAGACTCTGCTCCCACTGAAGACAGGACAGAGGATGCAGACGAAGGACTGCAAAAAAAGTGGGAGGCGTATCTCGAGACCTATGGTCAGGACAATATCCCGTATTATGAGGACGAAGAACGTCCTTCCCTTGAGGCCACCGCATCAAGGGAAGAGGTCATCTCTGATCATCTTCTCTGGCAGTTGAGGATGGGCGCATTCGAAGAAGATGAACGTGAATTAGGTGTATTCATTATCGGCAATTTGGACAATAACGGTTTTCTTGCCATGAACAATCAGGATATATGCGAGGCGACCGGGGCCAAAATAGAGAGGGTGGAATCCGTAATAAAACGAATACAGTCCTTTGATCCACCCGGAATCGCATCCAGGGACCTGAAGGAATGCCTGAGGATACAGGCCATGATCCTTGACCTTGAAGACTCCCTGGTCTGGCAGATCATTGATACCCATCTTGAAGACCTGCAGACAAAAAACTATGACAAGATTGCGCAGGAACTCGGGGCAGACACACAGGATGTTGCCCGGGCCGCTGAAATAATCATGAACATGGAACCCAGGCCCGCAAGGAATTATCTTGATGAGCCCCTGGCATATGTGGTACCGGATGTCTATGTGGTCAAGATAGAAGGAGAATATGCCGTAGTCCTCAACGAAGAGGAAATCCCGTCACTAAATCTGAGCAATGGCTACCAGAAGATGCTCTCCTCCCAGAAAACGGGCCAGTTAGCCAAAAACTATCTCCAGGAACGTATGAATTCCGCCCAATGGCTTATAAAAAGTATCCGGCAAAGACAATCAACCCTGTGCAAGGTAACTGAAAGTATTGTCAGGTTTCAAAAACCCTTCCTTGAAAAGGGGATTTCCTGCCTGGATCCCCTGGTGCTCAGAGATGTTGCAGAGGATGTCGGAATGCATGAATCCACTATCAGCCGTGTGACATCAAATAAATATGTGCATACACCCCGGGGAACCTTTGAACTGAAGTTCTTTTTCAACAGCGGAATATCAAAAAATACAGGGGGTTTTGTCGCATCACTAAGCGTCAAAAATGAGATTGAAAAAATCATAAAAATGGAAGATACAAGGCACCCATTAAGCGACAAGGCCATTGCCTCCAGACTTGAGGAAAAAGGAATCCGAATTGCCAGGCGGACAGTGGCGAAATACAGGGAAATCATGGGAATACTTCCTTCCAACCGAAGGAAAAAATACTATTAAAAGGGAGGTTTTATGCACACAGACATTACCTTTAAAAACCTGGATGCATCAGATGCGTTGAGGAACTATGCATTAAAAAAATTATCCAGAATGGATAAATACATTGACCGGCCCGCCGAGGCCCGTGTTGTGCTGTCGGTGGCAAAAATCCGTCATACGGCCGAAATAACACTCCATGCAGACGGATCCATGATCAATGCGGAAGAGACAACCGGGGATATGTACTCTGCCATTGACCTGGTCATGGACAAGGTCGAGAAACAGCTCAAAAAACACAAAGACAAACTCCATGGGAAAAAGGGACAAACAAAGGCATCTGCGGAAGATATCCCTGCCCCTGAAAAAGGATCTTTCCAGCCGGAGATAATCCTGGAAAAGGATTATTTCGTCAAACCCATGAGCGTGGAAGAGGCCGTATTGCAACTGGACATATCAACAACAGGGTTTATCATCTTTCAAAACACCGAATCCGGACATACCAACCTCATCTACAAACGAAAGGATGGAAACCTGGGCCTGATAGAGACACAAAACTGATATGAAGATTACGGAAATACTCGGGCCGGGATTCGTTATTGCGGATATCCAGGCCCGGACAAAAAAAGACATCCTCACGGAACTTGCCAGCCCAATCGCCGATAAATACAGTACAGACCTCTCAAATATGGTCTCTATACTCTTGAACCGGGAGAAACTTGGGTCAACCGGCATTGGCGATGGGGTGGCCATACCGCATGGAAGGGTAACCGATCTTAGCACCATTGCATCCTCCATAGGTATCAGCCACGAGGGCTTGAAATTTGATGCACTGGATGGAAAACCCTGCTATATCTTTTTTCTCCTTATAGTACCAGGCAATTCCTCAAGCGGTCATCTCAAGGCACTGGCAAGGGCATCCATACTGCTGAAAGATCCTGTTTTGAGACAAAACCTCATTGCATCAGAGGATACACAGGAGATCTACCGTCTCATTCAGGAAAAAGATATGGCCTTAGGGGAATAGGAGGTATTATGGATTATCGGGTTATGACCGCTCCATGTGGTCTAGACTGTTTCAACTGTCCCATGTATCACGCATTTCTGGATGAAGGGATGAGGGAAAAGATTGCAGGACATATGCATATACCGAAGGAAAAAGCCGCATGCAGGGGATGCCGCAACGAAAAAGGCATCATCGGGTTTATGGGGATGAAAGATCCATGCCCTGTGTATCAATGTACCAAGGATAAGGGTCTTGCCTTCTGCTTTGAATGCAAGGACTTCCCCTGTGATCACCTCCATCCATATGCGGATAAGGCCAAGGTGTTGCCTCACAACACCAAGGTATTCAATCTATGTCTGATAAAAAGAATGGGGATTGATGCCTGGGCGCGGGAAAAGGCCGAAGAGGTGAAAAAAAGATACTTTAAGGACAGCTTCAGGTTATAGCCGGCGCGCGCATCCAATGAACAAATATTTGGCCTCAATAACCGGTTGCATCTGCCTGAATCTTTGATATACTTATTCACATGATAGTAGATCGATGGATGAATGGTGACGTGGTAACCATCGGACCTGATACCGGCTTGCGTGAAGCCCTGGGCCTGATGAAGGCAAAGGGCATCCGCCACCTTCCGGTAGTGGCCAACGGCAAATGCGTGGGGCTTGTTTCGTCTGCAGAGTTGAAACAGGCAGTTTTGGCCTCCATGCTGGAGGATCTCAATGTCTCTGAACTCATGATAGCAACCCCCTTTACCATCAGTCGCGATACCTCTATGGACAAGGCGGCCAGGATTATCTATGAAAAAGATGTGGGCTGCCTTCCGGTACTTGAAAATGGAAGGGTCATCGGCATTATTACGGTAAAGGATATCCTGAAGGCCTTTATAGAATTTCTGGGAGTCCTTCAATCGGATATCCTTATCGACGTCATATTAAAGGATGTCCCGGGATCCTTCGATGAGATCACCTCCATTATCCAACAGACAGGAGGCCAGGTCATCTCCGTGGGCATATCCATGGAAAAGATGGGGCGGGTGCACCATTTCCGCATATCAGGGGGTGATCCATCTGCCATTGCAAATGAGCTTGTGCGGCTCGGCTACAAGGGTGTGGGGGTTATTGAGTAGGGTCCAGGTGTTCTCTGACCTCGACTGGAGACATGCCCTCTATCCTGATTACCTTTATGCGGTTTTTTTCTCCACGGATAAGGGAAATCCTTGTTTTGGGTACCCTGAGTCTCTTTGAGATGAATCGGAAAAGTGCCTTGTTGGCCTTGCCTTCATTGGGTGGGGCGTTCAGGCGTACAACCAGGTGGTCATCCCGGATACCATCAATAATCTCTTTTTTTGCATTGGGATAGACCCTCAATGCAATAAGGGTATCTTCATTCTTTTCCCGTATCCACATTCACGAGTTCCTTTATCCAGGACATCTGTGAATCAAGTACGGCCTTGAGCTCGGAAAAAAGGCTGCTTTTCTTTGCCTTCAGTTCTATGATGTCCCTTTCAAGCCCTGTTTTTTCTGTTTGCACCTCGGAGAGGATCTCCTCGGCCTTTTGTTTGGCCGCATCTTTAATCTCCTTTGCGTGCTGTTCGGCCTTTGCCTGAATCCCTTCGGCCTTTGTCTGCGCCCCTTCCATCTTGCGCAGGACCTTTCCATGCAGGTCATCGGCCCGGGTTTTTGCCTCATCCATGAGCCTCTGTGCCTCTTCCCGGGCATGTTCAAGCCTTTCGTCAGAAAACTTCTTGGCAGAGAGGAGCACCTCTTCCAGCTCGGTCTGTCTTGTCTCCAGTTTGTCCAGCTTAAGCTTCAACAGGTCATTTTCTTCATAGAGAACATCCATGTCATCGGCAAGATCTGAAAGAAAATATATGACTTCATCCTTGTCAAACCCCTTCATCCGTGTTTTGAAGCGCTGCTCACGCAGCATGTCAGGTGTGGTTCGCATCAGAATATCCCCCTTCCTATTTTCATGTTCAGGCCAATCTGGATAATAACCCCCAACAATAGCCTGTCTATTATCACAAGTGCTGCAATAACAATAACCGGTGAAAAATCAATCCCCCCCATATTCAGGGGAATCCGTCTTCTCAGGTATGCAAACACGGGCTCAGTGGCGGAAAAGAAAAAACGTACAATGGGGTTGTATGGGTCCGGATTTACCCATGAAATTAAAGCAGAGATAATCACGATCCACAGGTATAGATTGAGAAATATGTGTACAACCTGCCCGACGGCGATAAAAAGATTGGCAAGTACATTGCCTGACTCCATGAGCGAACCTGCAACAAGGATATCTGCCAGGATAAGGGCTGCGACCACAAGCATCGGAGAAAAATCAACCCCCCCGGCCCGGACAGGTAGGTTTTTCCTGAACCATTGAAACACGGGTTCTGTGGCGCGTCTGAGAAAGAGTACAATGGGATTGTACGGGCTGGGATTCACCCATGAAACAAGCGCACCCGCCACCACGATCCAGATATATATATTCAGCAGAACATGTATTACCTGTCCCAGCATGTATAGGGTATCCTGCATAACTGCACCTCCAAAAAAAATATAACCCAAACACATGGGAAATAAAAGGTTAAAAGATTCTTCTCACAAAGATCAAGGAAAGCAGTGGATTGCCGCGTTTGCCTGTCTGCCGTGGACAGGCGGGAACAACACTATTAGTTACTACTAATCCTTGTGTGTCAGCAAGGTAATAATGCCCTCTCTTCCCTGCATAAGCCAGCGCCTGGATCTGCATGTCCATGCCCAGCTGTGAACACAAAACGTGCATAATGCGGTTATATAATATTGCCATTGCATCCAGGCTCTGCTAGGCTTTCAGGTCGTGAGACTAAGCAGGGTAGAAATCAGGGGCTTCAAATCCATTGCAGAAAAGACCGTGTTAACCCTGCCCGGAAGGGTGGCATGCATTGTCGGTCCCAATGGGTGCGGGAAAAGCAATGTTATAGACGCCATAAGGTGGGCCCTGGGAGAACAGTCGGCAAAGACGCTGAGGGCATCCGCCATGGGGGATGTAATCTTTTCCGGTGTCAAGGGTAAGGCCCCCAGCGGCCAGGCCAGGGTCACGCTTGAGTTTGTCAAGGACGATGGTCCCTTTCCCCTGAGCCTTGAGGGCTTTGATTCTCTGAGCATATCAAGACGGCTATATAGGTCCGGGGAAAGCATCTATACCATCAATGACGTTAAATGCCGTTTAAGGGACATTACAGACATATTCCTGGATACCGGGCTTGATAAACTTGGTTATGCCCTTATTGAACAGGGCAAGATAAAGGATATCATACAGTCAAGGCCCCTGGAGATCCGGCACCTTATCGAAGAGGTGGCAGAGGTCGGCCGGTTCAGGGTAAAGAGGACTGAGGCAGAAAAGAGGCTTGAAGCCACTCAAGGTAATTTTGAAAGGATTCAGGATCTTCTCTCAGAGGTCACCAGACAGAGGAATACCCTGAAGGCCCAGGCAAACAAGGCGCAGAAATATCAAAGACTGACACAGGATATCAATACACTGACAAGGCATCTCAGTGCCCATGAACTGGGGTTTATTCAGGGCGCGATTACACGGCTTGAACAAAAGAGGGTTTTTATCAAGGAACAACTGGATGAATCGGAAACCCTTGTTCGCAATAGACAACAGGACCTTGACGAACTCGAAAAAAAACGCACAAAGCTGGGCAAAGAGATAGAGGACGCCAGGGCCGGGGTCTTCAATGCAAAGGCAAAGATTGACCGCATTGTCACGGATGTGGGATCAAAGACCAAAAGGCTGGAGGATATCCGAAAAAACCTTGACAGGCTTGGCTCCCGCATGGACGCAAACAAACAGGCCAGGAGGGATGCACTGGAAATTGTCCGCCTGGACAGCAACCGACTCAGCGGAATCCAAGGACATATCCATGTGCTGGAAAAGGCCGAGACCACGGCTGAGAAACAAACAGACAGACTGAATGAAAGATTAAAAGAGATTGAACAAACATATGACAAAACGAATTCAGACCTCTTTGACGCCATAGGGCATGCAAGGGCCAACGGGCAGAGGATTGCCTCCATGGAAAGGCGTTATCAGGAGATGAAACATAATGCAAAGGCACGCTCGGACGAGATCATGGGCATGGAGAACGCCCGCGAGGCCCTTTTATCTGAAGCCCTTGAACTCAAAGAACGGATCCGGAAAAAAACAAAGGCGCTCGAAGAACTACGCCAAATCGAAAAACAGACCAGAACACAAAGAGATCGGATCGCCGACCTCTGCCAGGGGTTTTCCCAAAAGATGTCAGATCTTGATAAACACAATGCCGGCCTTGTTGCCAAGATCTCCATGCTGGAACGGATGACAGGGTCCAGCACAAACCAGGAGACCATGGAGATACCTGCCGGTAAACGGGTGGGGGATACCTTCCGTGTGATGCCCGGTTTCGAGGAAATGGTGGGAAGGTCTCTGGGAGATGCCCTTGATTACATCGTAATACCCAATCACGATGCAATGCCGGATGACCCGGATGACAGGGTACCGGGATATATACCTCAAAGACCATCTCCTGAAACCTGGTCCGCAGACCGCAACAGGCATTCAGGCACAATGGTCAACCCCTTCATGGACCTGCTGGATATAGATGAGGGCATGGAGGCAAT